>NZ_JACDWU010000136.1:0-15343 GCF_016464045.1 Pseudoalteromonas sp. bablab_jr011
CCGGTAACTTGGATACGTTCAACTTTTTCAGCACTTTCGTCTTCTGCTGCGATAGTACTCGCAGAAAATGCAGCCGTTGATGCCGCACCAAAAGCGATCGCTAAGCGAACAGCTTTTGAAACTTGATTATTTAACATTTGATTCTCCCTGGGCCACTATATTGTGGCTATATTTTGCATAAGCTTGTTTATTATTTGTTATCGGATAAACATCGCGACCAACAAATAATAAACAAATTAAACAAAATATCTAGAGGTTTGTTTATAAAAATTTAATAAATAGATACAAAAAAAGACCAGGCGAATAAAAAACACACAAAAATACACTTCTAAAACAGCTAAAATAGGTACTAAGGCTCAAAAAAGCTGAATTTGATTAGAATATAATCCCATTGCATTACTCCCTGAAACCTCAATAATCATGTTAACCAGTGGCAACAGCTGTTTATTAACATAAACACCATAATCGAACTTGTGATTTCCGGTATAATACTCAGCGCCTTTAAGCGTATATACGTATTCAATTACTTGACCTCGTTGTATTTGAGCATTGGGGTTATGTGCTAAATATTGCTTCGCAGCTTTGACATGAGGAGGGATATTTTTTTGATAGTCTGTTAGGTGTTGACCTAGACGTTTTCGATATACCAGTAGCGAGTCATACTCGCCTGCGTAAAGCTTTTCCACATAGTTATCAAATAGCTGCCTGATCAGCTCTTGGTTGTATTGTTCGCTAAATAAAATTTCAAAGAGTGCGACCTGAAACCTCTGAGCAAGCTCTGTCCAATCACTTCGCACTGTTTCCATTCCTTTAAACACAAGTGCTGTTTTGCCATGTTTTTCTACTCTACCTACATAGCGTTTCTTTGAACCGGTGGTTTTGCCCCTAATTGTCGGCATAAAAAATGGGCTGTAGTGAGTTTCAAACTCAATTTCTAAGAAATTTTCTAATTTATATGTTTCCTGTAATACATTTTCCCAGCGTTTGTTTATATTTCTTGCCAGCTTTGTACCAATTTCGTTACAGCTCTGAGAGTTTAATTCATCATCAAGTTTCACAAACGTGGAGTCAGTATCACCATAAATTACCTTATACCCCCACTCTTCTAGCCACTTTTTAGTAGTTTGCATAATTTCATGACCACGTAATGTAATTGAACTTGAAAGACGAGGATCGTAAAACCGACAGCCTTTCGAGCCTAAAACGCCATATAAACTATTCATGATGATCTTTATAGCCTGAGAAAGCATTGGCTGTTCATTGTCTTTAGCAAGTTGCCTCGTTGCGGCAAGTTCACGAATAAGCTCAGGTAGGTGGTGCTCTGTTCTTGAGAAAAGGGCTTGATTAAAACCTTCAATTGCGTGATTAGGGTGTTTTAGCCCCTCCACCATACCAAGCGGATCTATACAAAAAGTGCGCATTATTGATGGATATAAGCTTTTGTAATCAAGTACTAATATATTTTTATATAAACCAGGCTCCGAGGACATGACATAACCACCTGGACTATCAAAGCTAAGACCATGATCGCCTGAGTTTGGAGCTACATAACCACTGCGATGCAATAAAGGAAGATAAAGGTTAGTAAAGGCCGCAACGGATCCACCCATTCTTTCAAGCTCTAAGCCGGTTAGTTGACTTCGAACAACGGCAAAATCGAGTAACTTAAGCTTTTCGAAAATGCGTTGTACTAAAATGCAGTCTTGGCGGTTGTAGCAAGCAAGTGCGCGCTTATCTTCATTAAATTGGCGAACGATTTCGTCTAAGCGGTTATCTGAAGAAATTAGTTTTTCTTCACCTAACTCAATATTTGCCACATTCGCGAGGCTAAAGCTATCGTAGTGATACGTTGCATTTTTAAGTGTATCAATACCATCAATAACAACCCTGCCTGGAATCGTTAAACGTGTAAAATTACCAGTTCTGAGGGTCATTTTTTCATTGTTACGACCCAGAGGCAGCCCTACACCTAATGCTTCAGAACGAGCATGAAGTACTGTAAAATCAAACTCAATGACGTTCCAGCCAATAATAACGTCAGGGTCAATGACTTGCACACACTCACAGAGCTTATACAATAAGTCGATTTCATCCTCACACCATATAACATTGAAGTTAAGATCAGCGGTGTCCTCAGCTTTACCGATCATAAGAACAGCATCTATGCTCTTCCCGACTAGCCCTACTGAAAACAGGACCCCTTCTCCATCACATTCGATATCTAACGATACAGTCGTGAAAGTGGGTGTGAACTCGGTATTTTGTTTAAACTGAACGTCTGCTAATACGGGGTAAGGCTGACCTTTAATTAACCGTCCTTTGGCCCACACCGAACCTTTGATAAAACGCTCCATTAAAAACCGGTCAACCGGTCTAATATCGTCTTCGTAAACTTTGATGAAATGGGCTTTTAGCTGTTTTGCAGCGCGGTAATAATGCTTAAGTGAAGAAAAATAGCACGACACAACAGCCTGCTGCTGGAAGCTTTTTAATTGCACTGGCTTAAATTCACATGCCACATTGTGCTGTGCCAAGATTCGAGTTGCCGCAGCAACATCTTTTTCATTAATGAAAAAGAGCACTTTTTGCGGTGGGCTAATCAGCTTGACAGGTCCTTGCTCAGACAAAATCCACACCACAATGGATACGCCATGCGTACTATCAAAGCATTGTGTTGAAAGAATAAAGCCAGAAGTTAATTGCATCTATATGACCCTTTAAACCCAAATATGAAAATGCGAAATGCATAAAACAAATGCTAATCAACAAATTTACTAACAAGTCGCTTGTAGTTACTCAGTTAACTCTCTAAAATTAATTACTGTAATTATATACATACTTTAGGTTATCTGGGCATGCTTTCTGACTCATTAAAAAAAACTATTCGGCAAATTCATAAGCATGTAGCTGATAATCTCACTGATTACCGCCCACGAAGTAGTCAAAACTACTTAGTTGCTGAAATAGCCAAAACACTGGCGGGTGAATACCATAAAAGCCAACGTATCTGTGTTATAGAAGCCGGCACAGGCACGGGTAAATCGTTAGCGTATTGTTTAGGTGCGCTGCCACTCGCTATGGCAAAAAAGAAAAAGCTGGTTATTTCAACGGCGACCGTTGCCCTGCAAGAACAGCTAATTAATAAAGAGCTGCCTTTTTTCAAAGAGCATTCAGGCCTCGATATCAAGTTTGATCTTGTTAAAGGCCGACAACGATATATTTGCGCACAAAAGCTCAGCAACGCGGTCAATGGCGATAGCCAAACCCAAATGGAGTTCATGCCCACACTTTCTTCTCCCTTAAGTGATATGGAAACAAAGTGTTTAAAACAGCTGTACGATGCGTATTCAAAAAAACAATGGCAAGGCGATCGCGATAGCTGGGCCGACACAATTCCCGATAAAGTATGGGGCCTTATTGCTTGCGATAAGCACTCATGCCAACGACAAATGCGTGCTCATCAATTATGTCCATTTCATATGGCGCGTCAGCGGTTAATGCAGATGGATGTGCTTGTTATCAACCACTCTTTACTCCTTGCCGATCTTGATTTAGGCGGCGGAAAAATACTGCCTGAACCCGATAACACCATTTATGTTATTGATGAGGCGCATCACTTAGCCCATATCACTCGCGACTTTTCATCTGCCGCAGCGACCATCAAAGGCACGATAGAGTGGCTTGATAAACTGGTAAAATTTGCAGGCAAAATGGCCAACGTTTTGGTAGGCCAAAAGGCCATTGGGCAAAATTTTAAACTGAGTGACAGTATTAATGATGCGGCTAAAAACTTAAAAGTGGTGCGCGACATACTCGACAATGCCAACTTTAATTACAACAGTGATGATACCTATCGCTTTGAGCACGGTGAAATCCCAGCCTCGTTACATGCCAAAGCAAAAGACATTAGCGACGCAACGCTTGATGCTCTGCGTGCCTTGAATAAAATGCATGACACGCTCGTACAAGATTTGAGTGATGGCGATATAAAACCCTATGTTGCCGACCCTATTTTAGGGGAAAGTGGTCACTACATAAATCGTTTGGAATTATTAAATAAATTATGGTTTAGTTATGCCACAAAGGGTGAAGGTATTCCCCATGCACGCTGGATTAAACGTTTAGAATATAAAAATCATCATGATCATTTACTCAGTGATTGCCCAATTGAAGTTGGTTATTACTTAAAAGATAAACTTTGGAATCAATGCGCGGGAGCCGTACTTTGCTCTGCAACTTTAACCGCACTAGGGTCATTTGACCACTTTGCTTACGAGTGTGGCCTTGCCAAAGAAGAGGGTGTTAAGTATATCAAAGTGCCGTCACCTTTTGATTACCCCAAACAAGCTACATTACATATTCCGAACACACTTATAGAACCGACAGACAAAGCATTTAGTGATCATTTAGCCGAAAAGTTACCAAGTTACCTTGATGATAAAAAAGCAAATTTAGTGCTTTTTGCCTCATATTGGCAAATGGACCATGTGGTCAAAGCTCTTAGAACGAAAGGGATAGATGTCTTAGTTCAAGGTGAAATGTCGCGCGAGGCTTTACTCAAAAAACACAAAGCTAATGTCGATTTAGGGAGGGCAAGTTATTTATTTGGTACACAAAGCTTATCAGAAGGGCTCGATTTACCGGGTAAATACCTAGAAAACCTCGTCATTACTAAAATTCCTTTTGCGGTGCCAACTTCACCGATAGAAGAAGCACAGGCCGAGTTTGTGCAAAGTAAAGGGGGCAATCCATTTTTATCAATCACAGTTCCTGATGCAGCAAAGAAATTAGTTCAAAGCTGTGGTAGACTGCTTCGCAAAGAAAACGATCAAGGTCGCATTACCATTCTTGATCGCCGTTTAGTGACCAAGCGATATGGCAAAGCCATGCTCGATACCTTGCCACCTTTTAAAAGACAAATTGATTATTAATGTTTGAACTAGCTTTAGAACCAACCACATGGGCATTACTTTGCGCTGTCGCGCTGGCCGCTGGATTTATTGATGCCATTGCTGGCGGTGGAGGTATGCTTACCGTCCCCGCATTACTGACAGCCGGACTTCCTCCCCATCTTACGCTTGGCACCAATAAATTGGCAGCCAGTTTTGGCTCATTAACAGCCAGTGTCACCTACTTTCGTAAGAAGTTATTTAGCCCTCGTTTTTGGGCTGCATCCATAATAGCAACAGCAATAGGGGCATTAATTGGTACGTTGGTTGTTGATTATTTAAGTATCGATTTTTTAAATAAATTGCTCCCTGTGGTAATCATTTTGGTTGCCTGTTACAGCTTATTTGGCAGCCTAAGCACAACAGAGCATAATGAATTACCAACACTTGATACTAAAACAAAGATTAAACAATGGTTACAAGGTTTAGGACTTGGCTTTTTTGATGGTCTTGCAGGCCCCGGTACCGGCACGTTTTGGACGGCTTCAAATAGTCTATTATATAAAATGAGCTTATTGCTTAACTGCGGCCTTGCTCGGTCAATGAACTTTGTCTCAAACTTTATTTCATTGATTACCTTTGTCGCATTAGGCCATGTTAATTTTTTATTAGGCATCACAATGGGCTTATTTTTAATGCTAGGCGCATGGCTAGGTGCGCATTCTGCGATTAAATTTGGTGGTAAAATGATACGCCCTGTCTTTAATACCGTAGTCATTATTTTGGCATTAAAGTTAATTTATGAGGCTTACTTATAAATGCATTCCCCTGCTTTTGATAAACTATGTGAACAAATTGCTCGGCTGAAACATCAAGCCACACAATTCGATCAGAGCAATTTATTTGCTAAAAACCGCTACATGCAAGCGCAACCAAGTTTATTTGATAGAGGGGTGTTTACAACAAAAAGTATGAAGCTTGCTGACTACGTGAGTGAAATTGAAGACGAGTTAAAAAGTTTACCCCCGGCAGAGCATCGCCACGCGTATCAATATGCCTTAGAGCGGATAACTCAGCAGGTACAAGCCGTCTTCAATGTAATAAAGTCGACTCCTGTTTGGGCAAAAGAAAATAAATACAGTTTTAAGCCTAAGACCAAACCTCAGGTATACAAACAAGCCGTACAAAAAATGATGCAATCGTCGCATGAACTGTATGACGAACTGAAACAGAACCATGAGTTTGAACGTCGTTTAGTACTGATGATCGAAGAAAGAAAACTCAAACTAGACGCAGCCAGCGCAGCAAAAGCAGCAGAAATAAATCAAGAGATACTAGCATTGCATGCACGCTTAGGAAGGTGTCGTAAAGCAATTTCTGCCACCGAAGACAAAATTCAACAGGTCGAAAAACAGCAGCTTAGATAATGTTTTACTATCATCCCAGTTATTCTGCGCTTAATTTACCCGCACGGCATCGCTTCCCTATTCAGAAGTACAGCTTACTAAAACAAAAATTAAGTACCTTTATAAACGACGATAAGTTTATTACACCTAATAAAGCCACAACGGCACAATTAGCGTTGTGTCACGACCCGGCTTACATTAATGCATTTTTAAATGGGACACTTGAGGAAAAAGCCATTAAGAAAATGGGCTTTCCTTGGTCAAACGAGTTAGTTGAACGCACCTTACTTTCTGTCGGCGCAAGTATAAATGGCGCTGAATTCGCATTGCAGCACGGTGCCGCTTTTAATCTAGGCGGCGGTTATCATCACGCCTTTAGTGATCACGGAAGTGGTTTTTGTATTTTTAACGATTTAGCAATTGCTGCAAACCACTTAATAAACGAAGGGCTGGCTGACACTGTTCTGATTTTCGATTGTGATGTACACCAAGGAGATGGCACCGCAGAAATTGTAAGCCATCACGAACAAGTGATTAGCTGCTCAATTCATTGTGAGCAAAATTTTCCGCGCATCAAGCAACACTCTCACTACGACTTCGCACTTGAGCATGGCACCACTGACCAACACTACCTTGAAACAGTAAAACAAGCATTCCAACTAACCGTTCGACTTCATCAACCCGATATCATTTTATATAACGCCGGCGCAGATATCGCTAGCGACGATGAGTTAGGGCATTTTTTTGTTAGCCTTGATGGGGTATACCAACGTGATCACTTCATATTAAGCCAAGCAAAAGCGCAGCAAATTCCTATTTTTTCGGCTTTAGGTGGGGGCTATCAACGAAATATAAATCGCTTAGTTAATGTTCATACTCAGCTTTTTAGAGCTGCTGTCGATTTATTTTAAAGCTTGGTATACACTGAAATGACTATCACTTTGGATTCAAACTGTATGAAATTGCATGATGATATTCATAACTATTATGAAAAACTGGTTGTCGAAGATATAGCGCAGCGAGACTTAGATTCTGTATACAATGACGATGTGATGGCCGATTTATGCTGCACAGTACTCAACCAGCTTCCCGCTCGTTACATTCGCTACGATGTCGATATGGAGTTTTATTTACCGCACAGTGAGCGAATGCTAATGGAACAACAAGTACAAACGGCTATCGATGTTGCAATCAGCCAGGTTGCAAAGAAAAAGGAATTACAGAATGGGCAATGAATTAGAAGCCGCTCCTAATTATATTAAAGTGGCTGTCGACCTTATTATGCTCTTAGAACAAAACGAAGTCCCTGCGGAGGATGTGCTCGCAGCATTAGAAATAGTCAAATCAGATTACGAAAAAAAACGTGTGAAACCTGCTGAATAGAGGCCTTCTATTCAGTGCTTACTCTACACTTACAAGCCCGAATAAGGCGAGTTTATCAGGCAGTATCTGATATGCTCGTGCTTTATTATTTTGAATGATTCATCATTATGCCAATACACAGCTTACTGCGCTTATTTTTTCTTGCCGCTATTTGGGGCGCATCATTCTTGTTTATGCGTATGGCGGCCTCAAGTTTAGGGCCTGCCGTTTTAATTGAACTACGCGTAGGGTTTGCTGCCTTAACACTCTGTGTCTTTGCCGTGTATTTTAATAAAAAGCTTGCTTTTCTTACCTACAAAAAGCACTTTTTTATTATTGGTGCACTCAATTCTGCGATTCCTTTTCTATTATTTGCGTTTGCCGCACAAACTATTAATGCCTCGACATTAGCGATTTTAAATTCAACAACCCCCATTTGGGGAGCCATTGTTGGCATAATTTGGAGTAAATCGACACCGAGTAAAAGTATGATACTGGGACTCTTAATCGGTCTCATTGGGGTTGCTATCCTAGTTGGACAAAACAGCCTAACTATCAACACCGCCACATTAACAGCAATTATTGCATCCCTGTGTGCCTCACTTAGTTATGCTATTGCCTCGCATTACACCAAACACGCCCCCAAACTGTCAGCTTTCGATAATGCGCATGGCAGTATGTGGGCCGCAAGTATGCTCGTATTACCATTGATTTTTGTGATGCCAATAAGAGAAATGCCAAGTCAAACCGTAATGGCGGGTGTTATTGCTCTGGGTATTGTGTGTACTGCAGTGGCGTATATTCTCTTTTTTCGTTTAATTGACGAGATTGGTCCAACCTCTGCGCTCACCGTTACCTTCTTAATTCCTTTGTTTGGCATTATATGGGGCAACCTGATACTCGACGAAGAAATAGGGCCAAATACGTTACTTGGCGCTCTGTGTGTTATTGCTGGCACCATGCTTGTGACTGGGTTTATTCGTATAAAATCGCTTTTTAAACGACATACCTTGTAACAGAATCCCCTTTGCTTTTTAAAATCCAGTCTATACTCTATTGGATAAAGATACTGATAAAAGGAGAATTATGATGTCAGGCACTACGATGGTGGTATTAATTGTACTGATCTCGGTTGGTTCAGGCGTTATCTTCGATATGTATAAAAAACATTTAGAATTTAAATCGCGCACCCTAAAAGACAATAAAGAAGCGAATGAACAAGTTGCAGCGGTTACCGCTGAGCTTCTTGAGTTAAAACAACGCGTGCAGACCCTCGAAGCCATAGTCACAGACTCAAGTTACAGCGTAAAACAAGAGATTAACAAGCTTTAAAACAATTAGGTTCGCATTAAGCGAGTATACTCATCAAGCACTTGCTGATAATAATCAGCATCTTGGTTCAGCATGCGTTGGTAATGTGCACATAGTTGCCCTAAGTAAGCTTGGTGCTCCTTATTCGTTAATTGCCACATCCCCTGTCCTACTCGCGTTATTGGCGTTTTAGCCGATGCGCTCACGAACATTAACTCATAAAAGCGTCTATTTTCAGAGATAAGGTGCTCGGCGACTAAACCAAAATCTAATGACTGTAGGTGGCTGCGTACTTTATAGCTATGGTGCACAGGACAAACTATAAAATCGATGTGAGCAAGATGATTGTGAGCCTGAATCTGCGAAATAAACTGACACATTAAATCTCCCCCAACTCCTGCAATAATCACGAGATGACGTTTTTGGGGTGTTAAAGAAATAGTGGCCACATCTTGGCAATGTACCTGCCAATGTCCGCGTTGTTCTTCAGTTGAAAAACGCGCCAGTGTCTGTTGGAGTGACTGCATCAACTCAGGCACGATATCTACAAAGTGGATTTGATCGGCTCTATTATCTTTGAGTAACTGCATGCCTAAAAAGCCATGATCGCAGCAGCAGTCCCAAATCTCATCATACTCATTTGGGACCATTTGCGCGATCGCTGATAAACGCTTACTTAACGCCATTACTGTGTGGTTTTATAAACAAGCGCTTTTAAGCTTCTATCGCTGTCTACTTCAATAAAACCAGCGGTAGGCGCTAAACGTTCAACGAATGTAATTGCACCTTCTGTGTGCTCTGCAATCAGTGCTTTAAATGCTTGTTCAGACATTTCAGGGCTATTGGCACACAACAATAAAAGGGTGTTTTCGTTGAGCAGCTCAGGCAAACGGCGCAATATTTTTTGATAATCTTTCGTCAAAATAAAGCTGCCTTTTTGAAAGCTGGGCGGATCGACAATAATCAACTCATAAGGTGCTGACTTTTTAAGCTTACCAAATGATTTTAAAATATCATGAGGCAAGTAACTAACACCCCGTGTAAACCCATTAAGTTGGTGATTTTGTTTACCTGTTCTGAGCACGCCTTTATTCATATCCATATTAATGACTTGCTCAGCCCCCCCTTGCATTGCCGCAACGGAGAATCCGCAAGTATATGAAAATAAATTCAGTACTTTAGCCCCCTGACTATGAGCCTGTACAAACTCACGGCCACGACGCATATCAGGAAAAATACCGGTATTTTGCCTGCTCAATAAATCGACTCTAAATTTTATGTCATTTTCTTGAACAACATGCTCGTCAGGAAGTTCGCCGTGTACCACGCTATTAATCGTATTTATACCGCTACGCTGTTGATACACCAACGCAGTAATTAATTCTGGGGCATTATTTTGCGCCCATTGCCAAAGTGCTTCAGTGAGTTGAGCAAGTTGATCGTCAGGGATGCTCTCATACGACACTAAAAATAATGCCGGAGGGTAAAAATCAACATTAATATGGCTTAATTCAGCCACACTGTGGCCGCGGCCATGAAAAATACGGCAAAGTTCGTTAGCCGAAAGTGGCGCATCTGCTAACGCAGTTAAAATGGCTGAAAAATCGTTTGTCATAGTACTTAATTTATTAGCTGTTGTTGTAATTCATGTATTTCGTCACGCACTGAGGCTGCTTTCTCAAACTCCAGATCACTTGCGTACGCGTGCATTTTAGTCTCCAGTGCTTTAATTTGACTGGCAATCTCTTTAGCGCTTAGCACTTTTTTAGATTCTTTACGGACCAATCGAAGGTTATCTTTAGGGCCAGCCTCTTCACCAACATCCATAATATCCGTGATACTTTTCACTAACGCTTGCGGTACAATTCCATGTTCTGCGTTATGAGCTTGCTGTTTTTCACGACGACGATCAGTTTCATCAATAGCCTGACGCATTGAATTCGTTATACGATCACCGTACAGAATTGCTTTACCATTTAAATGACGAGCAGCGCGCCCTATTGTTTGTAATAAAGAACGCGTCGAACGTAAAAAGCCTTCTTTATCAGCATCGAGTATCGCTACGAGTGAAACCTCTGGCATATCAAGGCCTTCTCGTAATAAGTTAATACCCACTAACACATCGAAAACACCAGCGCGCAAATCACGTATAATCTCAACTCGCTCAACAGTGTCGATGTCAGAATGCAAATAACGAACTTTTACATCATGATCATTTAAGTAATCCGTTAAGTCTTCTGCCATACGCTTTGTTAAGGTTGTCACTAAGACACGCTCATTTACCTCAACTCGTTTGTAAATTTCAGACAATAAGTCATCAACCTGAGTACCCACAGGGCGCACTTCAATTTCAGGATCTACTAAGCCTGTAGGACGAATAACTTGTTCAGCCACTTCACCTGCTGAGCGCGTTAGCTCAAATTCGCCTGGCGTTGCCGATACATAAATCGTTTGCGGTGCAATTGCTTCGAACTCTTCAAATCGAAGTGGCCGATTATCCAATGCCGAAGGAAGACGAAATCCATATTCAACTAAGTTCTCTTTTCGACTACGGTCACCTTTGTACATTGCACCAATTTGCGATACGGTCACATGCGACTCATCGATGATCATCAAGGCATCATCAGGTAAATAGTCAAGCAATGTAGGCGGCGGATCGCCCGGAGTACGCCCCGATAAATAACGGCTGTAGTTCTCTATACCAGAGCAATAACCAAGCTCGGTCATCATTTCTATATCGTATTGTGTTCGCTGTGCAATACGTTGCTCTTCGACGAGTTTATTTGCGCTAAGTAACTGGGCTCTGCGATCTTTTAACTCGACCTTAATATTTTCAATCGCATCAAGAATTTTCTCACGGGGTGTCACATAGTGTGTTTTTGGGTAAATAGTCGCGCGCACAATGTGCTTTTCAACAGCCCCTGTTAATGGATCAAAGATACTTAAACGCTCAATTTCATCATCAAACATTTCCACACGCACCGCGTATGTATCTGACTCAGCAGGGAAAATATCAACCACTTCACCGCGCACACGGTACGTACCGCGACTAAATTCAATGTCATTACGCGTATATTGCAACTCGGCTAAGCGACGAAGCATATCACGCTGGTCGACAGTTTCGCCTACTTTGAGTAACAACATCATCTTCATGTACGAGTCAGGATCGCCCAAACCGTAAATAGCCGAAACAGATGCAACAATAATTGTGTCACGGCGTTCAAGTAACGCTTTGGTTGCACTTAAGCGCATTTGCTCAATATGCTCGTTAATAGAGGCATCTTTTTCTATAAATGTGTCACTGGCAACAACATACGCTTCAGGCTGATAGTAATCATAATATGACACGAAATATTCAACCGCATTATGAGGGAAAAACTCTTTCATCTCTCCATATAACTGCGCTGCAAGCGTCTTATTATGCGCCATGATAATCGTTGGCCGATTTAGATCATGGATTATATTTGCCATGGTAAAGGTTTTACCCGTCCCTGTAGCACCTAACAATGTTTGATGAGCAAGCCCTGCTTCAAGGCCCTCAGATAATTGAGCAATGGCCGTGGGTTGGTCACCACTTGGTTTAAATTTTGAAACCAGTTGAAAATGATCACTCATAAATGACACTCCTTCATCGCCGTTGTGCTTAATGCATTTACTTCTTTTATAAACCACTTATAAGCCACAAAAGCCGTAAACAAATTACCCACAGCTGCGCCTATAAACAAGCCTGTTAACCCTGCAATTTCACTCCCGACATAAGCAATTGGCACATAAAAGACAAATAAACGAATGATACTTAAAATCAGCGCATTCATTGGCTTATGTAAAGCATTAAATGAAGAGTTAGAGAGAATTATCACGCCTTGCAAACCGTAACTTAATGGCAAGATATAAATGAAAAGTTTAATGACATCAATAACCGCCTGCTCTTTACCAAAGACATGCGCAATAAAACCAGAGGTCAAAAGCAACAGTAAATAAATGCCGAATTGCCAAATCATCACAAACTTCAACGTAGTAATATACGCTTCTTTTACACGGCCTAACTTTCCGGCTCCGAAGTTTTGACTAACAAACGGTGGCAATGTCATCGACAATGCTAAAACCACTAAACTGGCTATTGACTCAATTCGGCTACCCACACCAAATGCAGCGACGGCTTCAGGGCCATGCTTAGCCACTAACGCCGTCATCACTGCCATTGCAATGGGTGTCAACATGTTCGCCCCTGCTGCAGGTAAACCTATTTTTAAAATTTTTCTTATTGCCCCAATAATCGTTTGTTGGCCAGCGTACAAGCTCAACAAACCATTTTTAATTGCCAGTATATAAAGAATAATCACCACCGCGAAAGACCATGCAATTACACTGGCAATGGCAGCGCCTTGAATACCCAATGCCGGTATTGGGCCCAAACCAAAAATTAAAATCGGATCTAACACGGCATTAATGAGACCCGCTCCCCCCATTACTAAACTCGGCGTTTTTGTATCGCCACTTGCGCGCAAAACAGAATTACCAACCATCGGGGTAATCAAAAATACACTGCCTAAAAACCACACACTCATATAGTCGTGTATTAGCGGAAGTACTTGCTGCCCAGCTCCCAACAATTCAAAAATAGGGGTAATAAATACATACCCAACAACAGACAAGCAAAACACCAAAACCACAGAAATGAGTAAAGCAATACTGGCATCAAACCGAGCTTCATCTAATTTGTCACTCCCTAATGCTTTCGCAATTACCGCTGAAGTGCCAATACCGAGGCCAATGGCAAGACTAATAACCGTAAAGGTTACAGGAAAAGTAAAGCTCACTGCTGCTAGGGGTTCGGTACCAAGTAGACTAATAAAGAAAGTATCAACTAGGTTAAACATCATTAAGGTGATCATCCCGAAGATCATAGGGATAGTCATTTTTTTCAACGTTGGCAGGATTGGAGAGTTTAAAAGATCAGGTTTAGATTTGCTCTGCGACGTCACGGTCATGGGAATACTTTGCCTCTTTTACTGAGCTGATAAGTTTAAAGCATCCTCGCCTTGCAAGCCACGGTTAATTTTAAACAAAGAAAACTGTCACTTTTGAGGCTTTAACATAAAAACAACCACGAACATCGTTAAAAAACAAAATAAGAACATCATTAATAGCATTGTTACAATAAAATGGCAGTAACCGCTGCTTTTTTACACAACAAACCGTGTCATTTTATCGTCACGAATAACATTACTTATCAATTCAGCGTCGCTTCAGATACAAAACTTAACTGTTTGATTTTAAATAAGTAAAAAAAATATGATTAAATGCTTGAAATTGCTGCAGCGCCCTAAAATTCTAGCGCCATAGCTGTTCTTAAAGTTTAATAAACAGAGTTATCCACAGAAACCGTGGATAACTCTCTGAAAGCCGCAATTATAAAGGCTTTTGAGCTCAGTATTTATCGCAACCTATGAAAATCACGCAAGTGTCTTGTTTTAACCCTTTTGTTAGATTCTTTTAAAGAATGCCTAATTATTGTTCACACTCACCGTGCAAATAAATATGACAATTCAAAATAAAGTGGCTAAAAAACAGCCTAACACACTGATAAAAAACACTTAAACCACTCTCTTATCTGTCTTTACATTCACAATTCAGGATCAATTAATGCCGTATTTAACGTTTTTTCTCAACCGACAGACCGATTTGAGACCTCTAAAATGGAAGAATTTAATGCGCAAATAAAAATGATTAGATTAAATTTTTATAGCGAGAATAAAATCTGAGATAAATGACAATTTCCTCTCTTATAAGCCAAAATTCTATACAACGAATACTTTTGACTAATTTATAATATTGCTCGTGGTCAAAAAGCATGCAAAAAATCACATGATCCAACATGAAATTTTACTTTAACCGCGAAAACATCTGTGTTTTTCAGCTACATTTTGTTCAGATCGAACATAAAAACATCGAATACACTTCTTTTTTGAATTTATGAAGTTTTTATGTTGACACTTTGCAATGCTGTCATTAATATTTCGCCCCGTTGAAAGGCATGACGCTTCCCCCTTAGCTCAGTTGGTTAGAGCGACGGACTGTTAATCCGCAGGTCCCCCGTTCGAGTCGGGGAGGGGGAGCCAAGTTTTTCGACCATAAACGTTTCCCCCTTAGCTCAGTTGGTTAGAGCGACGGACTGTTAATCCGCAGGTCCCCCGTTCGAGTCGGGGAGGGGGAGCCAAGTTTATGATTATGATTGTTCCCCCTTAGCTCAGTTGGTTAGAGCGACGGACTGTTAATCCGCAGGTCCCCCGTTCGAGTCGGGGAGGGGGAGCCAAATCATAAAGCACACTACTCTATTGTTCCCCCTTAGCTCAGTTGGTTAGAGCGACGGAC
>NZ_JACDWU010000137.1:0-1588 GCF_016464045.1 Pseudoalteromonas sp. bablab_jr011
CCGGTAACTTGGATACGTTCAACTTTTTCAGCACTTTCGTCTTCTGCTGCGATAGTACTCGCAGAAAATGCAGCCGTTGATGCCGCACCAAAAGCGATCGCTAAGCGAACAGCTTTTGAAACTTGATTATTTAACATTTGAATCTCCCTGGTCATATCCATGCTATGACTTTATTAATTTATTTTAACCCTAAATAAGGAACTAGTACCTTATAGGGAGATTAAATACTAATATCCTAGGTAACTTTTGGTCAATATGTTTTTAACCTATTCTTTTCAATGTAAATTTTATGGTTGTAAATTATTTCATAAAACAAATCAAATAAATTTACATTTAATTAAACTGCAATATCCAAAGTAAAAAATAAAGATTAAAAAACCAGTAATATCGACTATTTAATCTTCATTTCAATAAAAAACAAAATTAATTTCCCGATACACTTTTTTAACAAAACTCTTTTTTTGCACAAATCCACATAAAATTTTTTAGATAAATTTATTGTATTTAGAGTTAGATAAGTTGCAGAAAGAGTGGCTACTGATTAAACCATCCTGTTATTGAGTAGCGTGCTTTACCAGAAAATGGGCTTACATAAGAAACTGAATGTGGATTATGGACATCGAATAATGTGAGCACATTGTTTTGTGGCATGACAGTATTCGTTAGAGTGCCTTGATAGTCATAAAAATGTAACAACCCACCCCAATCTGGGTGCCAATTTTCATTAAAGCTAAACACATAAGCAACCCTTCGGCCTTCAGACTCTACTACATCATTATGTCTCGTTAAAAAGTTACCTTGGATATATCGAGTTGCTTGAATTGACGCACTTGTTAAATTATCTATTCCTGTTAATTCACTGATCGCTCTTAATGTTTCGGGTGCATTAAGTAATCTGTGAACTGCTAACAAAATAGGAGGACTTGTATTCGGTTCTACCTTGTGACGCCCATAAAAAAAGCCTATTCCGTTCTGTGCATCTTTGTAGATATCACGTTGTAACTTATTAAGTGTTAAATTATCCATTGATTTAAGCTCTGAATCCGAAGCTTGAATATATTTTCCATTTAACGCGAAAGCATTTAAGTAAGTTATTTCATTATTTAAAGCGAGAGTAATTCGCTGTAAATTGTCTCTATCCCATACATCCTTTAGCACCAAAAATCGCTTTTCTTTAAAAGTACGCTGCTTTTTTTCTAAATCAGATAGCAATTGAGTTAACTTCATAATTATCCTAAACAATCGTTTCTAACTTCCCCTCCTACTTACTCAGCTAATTCATAACTATAAATTCTTTTAGTGTAGTAGGGTCATTTTTCATAACAATACAATTTGCCTAATTAAAAAGGCTAGTCCGTGTAAAAGTGGCCCTCAATGATATACCACCTTTTCTGACAGAGATACATTACGGCAATAGCCATTAATAGTTTAATCCCCCATAGAATCCAATAACGAAAAAAGCCACTCATTGAGTGGCTTTTAAATTCGTTAATTAAGCAGATTAGAACTTAATTGTAGCACGTACATAAACAAAGCGATCCATGTTAACGTCATACTCTGTTACAGAGAAGTTGTTAGTAGAGATTGC
>NZ_JACDWU010000001.1:0-235 GCF_016464045.1 Pseudoalteromonas sp. bablab_jr011
CCTTTTAGCCCAATGCCATAACGCTAGAAATAGTTTGTGGCTCACATATCCGAATACTTGTTTGGCAACGCAATGGCGATAGTAATTCGACCAACCCCTGAGTTTCGGATTTATCAACTTGATTAGATCGTTAACGGGGGTGGTTGCGTGCTTTTTAGTGAGTTCGCGCAAGTTACTCAGAAATATTAACGTGTTAGATTTACTCGGTTTAATGAGCAGCTTTCCTTTGTACTTC
>NZ_JACDWU010000138.1:0-286 GCF_016464045.1 Pseudoalteromonas sp. bablab_jr011
ACGGGTCTTTGTTAGTGACAGCTGTTAACTTCGCCAGAAGTTAATTCATCAAATAATGATGAGAATACTAAAGTAGATACCGATTAATTTTTCAATTAATTGGCATATTTTTACTTTTGAAAACTCTTGATAAATAACAATCGTTATTCATCAGAATTTTATTATCAGCTTTCCAAATTTTTAAAGAGCATATTAATTAGTGAAGCCTGCGGCTTTACTAACTAACAATCATCTGTGTGGACACTACGAACAAATAAGTTCTAAATCGTATAAGGAGGTGATCCAG
>NZ_JACDWU010000139.1:0-27454 GCF_016464045.1 Pseudoalteromonas sp. bablab_jr011
TATCTGATCTAATATAGGCTATATAAAATCACCGGTTAATAACATTGAACCAAAACATAGCTGAACAGCTTTTAGCGCTTTCGCGAAAAGAACCAAACGCACGAAAACGCATACGATTACTCGCAGTGTCATTATTTTATGGGAGTCCATAAATCTCCTACGGTGTTTAATCACGATGTATCGATCAAAGGGGAAGAGTGGGCTGAAATCTTTAAAGCTGTCTACTTCGCCTAGCGCTGATTCGTCCTTTATTAATGAGTCTTCTAACAGCGTTGTGCACGATGAATCACCTTAAGATCAGCGACCGTTCAGTAAATTAACTTTGCTTTGTTTATGGCTTTGATTTAGGATCAAATGAGTTTAAAAGCAAGAACTAATAGCCAGTGTCTAGATTACTTATTTGTTTATTATTATTTTTTTCGAGTGCGTCAGTATTTGCAGTTGAAGTAACCAACTTATACCAAGATACCCTTAAAGTGGCTGATAAATCACGTGATGCTCGCCTAGCAGCAAGCCGTGAAGCGCTTCTGAATGTATTGGTTAAAGTGAGTGGCGACACGAGTGCGGATCAAAATCCAACCGCGAAAGAGCGCACGAAAGACATTTCAGATTACATGCTTAAATTCGAATACGACGAAAAAGCAGATGGCACTTTAAATCTCGTCGTAAAATTTGAAGCGAATAAAATCAATGCGTTAATTAAAGATTTAAATCTCCCACTTTGGGGGACTCGTCGTCCATTGGTGGCAATTTGGCTTGCAATTGAAGATAACTGGCGTCGCGAACTTGTGACACAAGAAAGTTACCCTCAGCTTGAACAGCTTATATATGATAAAGCAGGTCGCCGCGGTTTACCCGTTGTTGTGCCATTGCTTGATTTAGAAGATCGAGCCATTGTCGGTATACCAGAAGTATGGGGGAACTTTTCAGACCCTGTAGAACGAGCTTCAAGTCGTTACAGTGCTGAAAGAAGTATTACTGCGCGCATGTATAAACAGCAGGATTCTGAAACGTGGGTGCTTGATTGGCGGTTTACCAATGATGAATTGTTTGAATCGAATCGCTTGATGGGTGATAAGCAACAAATTGTGGCTGATATGGTAGATAGCCTAGCAGGCGGCTTAGCGCTTGAGTACGCCATTGATCCTACCATGATTGGGCAACTCGCAACCGCAACCTTTCATTTAAAAGGAATTACGAACTTTGTTGATATTGAGTTTGCAAAACGTCGCTTAGAAAGTTTAAGTGTTGTTACACAAGCACAAATTGCTGTTCGTACTCCTGACTCCGTACAATTTGTTGTGAACCACACTGGCAGTATGAGTGATTTTAGAAAAGCATTAGAACTTGATAGTGCTTTTAAAGCCTACCAAAACCCAAGAGATTTTTATCAAGTCGTCAACAACGATGAACTAGAGTATCAATGGCAGGGGCTTTAACACTCGTGCAAGAACCTATGCAAATGGCATTGCCAGTAACGTTGCCAGATGATGAAACATTTACATCGTATTTTGGTGGTGAAAACTCGCTTGAAGTCAGCCACTTGAAAGATGCATTTACTAAGTTAAATAGCAAGTTTCAATACACATATTTGTGTGGTTTAGGTGACTCAGGCAAGTCACACTTACTTTATGCAACCTGTATTCACGCGCAAGAACTGGGTCTATCAACGATGTTGTTATCGATGCGAGAGGTCATTGATTTTGGTCCAGTTGTGCTCGAAGGATTAGAAACGCTCGATGTTCTATGTATTGATGACTTGCACCTTATTGCAGGGAATGATGCGTGGGAAAAAGGCCTTTTTAACTTTTTTAATCGCTTTAACGAGCCGAGCAAGTTTTTAGTGGTAACGGCTGATTTGCTTCCAGACATGTTGCATATTAATTTGCCCGACTTGGAGTCGCGTTTAAAGTGGGGCACAACGTTGCAAATTCGTTCTATGAGCGATGATGATAAAGCAGAAGCGCTAGTACGTCGTGCTCATATGCGTGGCCTTGAATTAACCGATGAGTGTGCCCGCTTTTTATTAACCCGATTAAGTCGTGATATGCGAGCATTATTGGATGTATTGGACAAACTTGACCATGCATCGATGGCTGCACAAAGAAAATTAACTATTCCTTTCATAAAATCAACGTTAAAGCTTTAGTAGGGCTAGAATCTAGTCCTTGCTTTCAGTTATCATTAGCTATTACAAAATCCTCTGTGAAAAACCAGGTACTCAATGAACTTAGAAAATATTTTAGCGCAAGCACTTGAGGCTGTAGCCAGTGCGAGTGAAATCGCGCAATTAGAAGATATCAGGGTTAATTACCTTGGTAAAAAGGGTGAAATCACCAACTTACTTAAAACGCTTGGCAAGATTGCCCCTGAAGAGCGTAAAGAAGCGGGTCAAGTGATTAACCAAGCAAAACAAGAAGTACAAACAGCAATCAACGAAAAGCGTGAGTTACTAGCAAGTAAGGCTCTTGAAGAAAAGCTAGCCGCAGAAACGATCGACGTAACATTACCCGGTCGTGTCATGCCAACAGGTGGCTTACACCCAGTAACTCGTACAATTGAGCGAATTGAGAGCTTTTTCGGCGAATTAGGTTTTGCGGTTAAATCAGGTCCTGAAGTTGAAGACGATTTTCATAACTTCGACGCATTAAATATTCCTGAGCATCATCCAGCGCGTGCGGATCACGATACTTTCTATTTTAATCCTAAGCTTGTGCTACGTACGCAAACAAGTGGTGTGCAAATTCGTACTATGGAAACGGAACAGCCGCCATTGCGTATTATCTCTCCTGGTCGTGTATACCGTAACGATTATGACCAAACGCACACGCCGATGTTCCACCAAGTGGAAGGCTTGATGGTTGATACAGATGTTAGTTTCACAGAGTTAAAAGGTATTCTTCACGATTTTCTACGTAACTTCTTTGAAGAAGATATGGAAATTCGTTTCCGTCCATCTTACTTCCCATTTACCGAGCCATCAGCAGAGGTTGACGTAATGGGTAAAAACGGTAAATGGTTAGAAGTACTTGGTTGTGGCATGGTACACCCTAACGTTCTTAAATCAGTAGGTATCGATCCTGAAAAATACACCGGCTTTGCATTCGGTATGGGTGTAGAGCGCTTAACAATGTTACGTTATGGCGTGAATGACTTACGTGCATTTTTCGAAAACGATTTAAAATTCCTAAACCAGTTCCGTTAAGAGTGAAGAAATAAAATGAAATTTAGTGAAAAGTGGTTAAGAGAGTGGGTTAACCCAGCAATCGACACGCAGGCTCTTTCGGAACAGTTATCAATGGCTGGTCTTGAAGTGGATGGCGTGGAGCCCGCAGCGGCAGAATTTACCGGTGTTCTCGTTGGTGAAGTTGTTGAATGTGGTCAGCACCCAGATGCAGACAAACTACGTGTGACTAAAGTAAATGTTGGCGGTGATGAGCTTCTTGATATCGTGTGTGGTGCACCAAACTGCCGTCAAGGACTAAAAGTAGCTGTCGCCACGGTTGGTGCAGTTTTACCTGGCGACTTTAAAATTAAAAAAGCCAAGCTTCGTGGTCAACCCTCACATGGTATGCTGTGCGCATTCGTTGAATTAGGGATCAGCGAAGAAGGCGACGGCATCATGGAATTGCCAGCTGATGCACCAGTCGGTACAGATTTACGCGAGTATTTAAACCTAGATGACAACATCATTGATGTTGACCTTACACCAAACCGTGGTGACTGTTTAGGCATAAAAGGTCTTGCCCGTGAAGTGGGTGTTCTAAACAGTATTGATGTTAATACACTTGATATTGCGCCAGTTGCTGCAACGATCGACGACAAAGTTTCAATTGAACTTGTTAACGATGATGCCTGTCCTCGTTATTTAGGTCGTGTAATCAAGGGAATTAACTTAGATGCACAGACACCACTTTGGATGGTAGAAAAGCTGCGCCGCAGTGGTATCCGTTCAATCGACCCAGTGGTTGATGTAACAAACTACGTGTTATTAGAGCTTGGCCACCCAATGCACGCATTTGACTTAAATGCGATTGAAGGCGGCATTAAAGTTCGCAGCGCTCATGCGGGCGAAGAGTTGGTCCTTCTTGATGGCAACACAGCTAAACTGAATGAGTCTACGCTTGTTATTGCAGATCACAACAAAGCGCTTGCTATTGCAGGTATTTTTGGTGGCGAAAAGTCAGGTGTGACAGAATCAACCTCTGATATTTTATTAGAAAGTGCGTTTTTCAACCCAGTTGCTATTGCGGGCCAAGCACGTAGTTACGGTCTTCACACAGATGCATCACATCGCTATGAGCGCGGTGTTGACTTTGCATTGCAAAAAGATGCAATGGAGCGTGCAACAGCACTGTTACTTGATATTGTAGGTGGCGAAGCAGGTCCAGTCGTTGAAGCGGTTGCAAATGATAAATTGCCAAAAGTAACTGAAGTGCGTTTACGCCGTGAGCGTTTAGACCGTGTCATTGGTTATCACATTGATGATGCAAAAGTTACTGATATCCTAACGCGTTTAGGCTTAGACGTGAAAATTGTCGATGGTGTATGGAGCGCTGATGTACCTAGTTACCGCTTTGATATCCGTATCGAAGAAGACTTAATTGAAGAAGTGGCGCGTGTGTTTGGTTATAACAGCATTCCAAACGTAGCGCCGACAGCTAAGCTAAAAATGACTAACCACAATGAATCACATGTTGCGGTTACTAAATTCCGTAATACTTTAGTGACACGTGGTTATCAAGAAGCCATCACATACAGCTTCGTAGACCCTAAAGCACAAGCAATTCTGCATCCGCAAAGTGATGCATTGATATTACCTCACCCAATTTCAGTTGAAATGTCAGCGATGCGTGTAAGCTTAATGCCTGGCTTGTTGGCATCATTGGTGTATAACCAAAATCGTCAGCAACCGCGCGTTCGTTTGTTTGAACATGGCTTAAAATTCTTACGTGACGAACAGGCCGAAAACGGGGTAAACCAAGTTGCGGTAATCGGTGGTGTGATTTCGGGTCTTGCTCACGGTGAACATTGGGTTCAAGAAAAGCGTCCTGTTGATTTTTATGACTTAAAGGGCGATGTTGAGGCACTTTTAGCTATTAGCAACGATATGTCACGTTTTGAGATAAAAGCAGAACAGTCAGATGGCTTACACCCTGGTCAATCTGCCGTTATTTATGCTGATGGTAAAAAGGTTGGTTTCTTTGGTGCGGTTCACCCGCAAGTACAAAAGTCGCTAGATATCAATAACACAGCATTCGTGTTTGAAATTGAAATGTCGGCTCTTGAAAAAAGAAAATTACCTGAAGCAGTTGCAGTGTCGAAATTCCCGTCAAACCGCCGTGATATCGCGATTTTAGTGGAAGATCACGTGAAATCGGGTGATATTTTTAAGGTCATAGAAAAAGTTGGCGGAAATCAATTGGTTGACCTAAACTTATTCGATGTGTATAAGGGCAAAGGTATTGAGCCAAATTATAAGAGTTTGGCGATTGCTCTAACACTGCAAGCGGTTGATAGAACGCTCGAAGAGAAAGATATCAATCAAGTAGTTGATAATGTGGTGGCCGCATTGGCCGAACAATTTAACGCATCGTTGAGGGACTAGATATGGCGCTTACTAAAGCCGACATAGCTGAACACCTATTTGAAAAACTCGGGATCAATAAAAAAGATGCCAAAGATTTAGTTGAAGCGTTTTTTGAAGAAATCCGCTCAGCGCTAGAAAAAGGCGAGCAGGTTAAGCTCTCTGGATTTGGTAACTTTGATCTTCGAGATAAAAAAGAACGTCCAGGCCGTAATCCGAAAACAGGCGAAGACATCCCTATTTCGGCACGCCGAGTTGTGACCTTTAGACCAGGTCAGAAGCTTAAAACTCGTGTGGAAGTTGGTACAAGCAAATCAAAATAAGAAAAGGCAGCATTCGCTGCCTTTTTTATTTTTAAAAGCCTCGGGGCGAGACAAATTCGCCAGCTTGAATGCTGTCGTAAGTTTTTTGTGCGAGCTCATTGAGGCTGTCGAGACTTTTACCAGAAACGGTGAGCTTGTGCTCAATCGGCAAAATATCAACATTTTCAAACCCTGATAATTGTGCAACACGTGCGAATGTGTAAGCGTGCTTATATTTTTCGTGTTTGTAAAATAAGCTTACAAGTGTTGGATAAATTTCTGGGTTAGGTGTTTGACCCGCCTTATTTAGCTCTAATGTTTTGTAGAGCAGATCAATGGTTTTTTCATCGTCAAACTTGACATAGTAACTGGCTAAGAAAAATTGTATTTCTGCATTTTCTGTTACGCGTTTATCTTGTTTGTTCTCTAAAGCAAGTAATTTTGATAACGCTGATTGGTCGTTATTGCGTGACCAATGGTAATAGAGTAGCCCTGGATGATTGGTATCTTTTGTGTCTTGGAAGATACGTGTCATTTCTTTAATACTGGTTAAATGACCTTCCACACGAGATGTGGTTTTTTCTTTTAACTTAATATGCTCAATTTTTGCTGCCAAAGACACACATTGATTATATTTTTCAAAGTCTTTCAATAATTGATATTTGTTTTCGTCAGTGGGTGACTTATATTCAACATAACGTTGAATTATCACATCGGCACGTTGTTCTTTGCAGTGGCTATCTTTGTTTAGATCACTACAAAAACCCGGTGTTTCGTCGCACACTTTAGCCAGTGTAAGCGGATCTTCACACCCTGTTAATGCCAATAAACCAAGCAAAACGCTTGCTCTTAGTAACATTCCTTAACCTCGAGTTAATAAATACGACTTTATTCTAGCGCAATGAATTGTTCTGTAACAGTGGAGAATCATTTGAGTTTAAATTAGAATACCCCTGCCTGAGATGTGTTGCTCTCAAATCACAGCATATTTTTAAGGCTATCCGTTCAAAATTGTTTAATTAGGTAAAAAAAATGACCTCATCTCACGAGTTAGAATACACAAACAGCTGGCAAGAACGCCAAGATTACGCAGAAAGCATGCAACCAATTATTGGTCGCCTATACCGTAACCGCGGTATCGAAATTGCTGTTTATGGCCGCCCGCTTGTTAATGCTAGCCCTATCGATATCATCAAAGCCCACAAAACTGTTGCTCAGTTTGAAGGCACTAAATTACGTTTGCGCGAGAGCTTCCCATTTTTAGAAGCCATCAGCAAAATGGATTTAAACTCAGCACGCATCGATATTGGTAAATTAGCATACGGTTATTTATATAACGATGCCGCTAAAGGCCGTTCTGTTGAAGAGTATTTAACTGAAGAGCTTGCTGAAATTGCGAATGCAGAGCGTAAAGAGCCACGTGACGTTGTTTTATATGGTTTTGGCCGAATTGGTCGTTTGTTAGCTCGTTTATTAATTGAAAAATCAGGTCCTTATGCAGACTTACGCTTACGCGCGATAGTTGTACGTGGCGGTAAAGACGGTGACCTTGAAAAGCGTGCAAGTTTATTGCGTCGTGACTCAATCCATGGTCCTTTCAATGGTTCTATTACGATTGATAAAGAGCGCAATGCAATTAAAGCGAACGGTAGCTACATCCAAGTTATCTATGCTAACTCACCTAACGAAATTGATTACACTGCATACGGTATCGACAACGCGCTTATCGTTGATAATACTGGTATCTGGAAAGACGAAGCAGGTCTTGGACTTCACCTAGAATCAAAAGGCGCTTCAAAAGTACTTTTAACTGCGCCTGCGAAAGGTAATATTAAAAATATCGTTTACGGTGTAAATAACAAAGATATCAAACCTGAAGATAAAATTGTCTGTGCAGCAAGCTGTACAACAAATGCAATCACACCAACGCTTAAAGCATTAAACGATAAGTTTGGTATTAAGAATGGCCACGTTGAAACGGTTCACTCTTATACAAATGACCAAAACTTAATCGACAACTACCACAGTGCTGAGCGTCGTGGTCGTGCTGCGGCACTTAACATGGTTATCACTTCGACAGGTGCAGCTAAAGCTGTATCAAAAGCATTACCTGAACTTGAAGGTAAACTGACGGGTAACGCTATCCGTGTACCTACACCTAACGTATCAATGGCTATCTTAAACCTTAACCTTGAAAAAGGCACAACCGTTGAAGAGTTAAATGCTTTCTTACGTGATACTGCGCTGCATTCAGATTTACGTGACCAAATCGATTACACTGCATCAACAGAAATCGTATCTACAGACTTAGTGGGCAGCCGCTATGCAGGTGTTGTAGATTCACAAGCAACGATTGTTGACGACAACCGTGTTGTACTTTACGTTTGGTATGATAACGAGTTTGGTTATAGCTGCCAAGTAGTACGTTGTATGCGTGATATGGCTGAAGTAACGTTCCCAAGCTTACCTCGCTAATACCTAACGTGATAAATTTAAAAGCCAGCATATTGCTGGCTTTTTTAGTCGTGAAAGTTTTTGCAAATTTTCTGCATGTGGTAGGCTGTATTTAGTCTGCTACATATTACTAACAAAACGTCCTAATCGGTGCGTTGACTTAATTCTTATCTAATGACTACGCCGTTAAGAATTATTTTTAAGCAATAGGTTTATAGAATGAAAATTACCAGCAATTTTGACAGTGGTAACATCAAGGTTATTGAAGCCGTTGACCCGCTGAATATTCAATTAGAAATCAATAAAGATAATCAGTCTGATTTTTTCCAGTGGTTTCACTTTCGTCTAGAAACAACCCCATTTCAAAACCACAAGTTACATATCAACAACTTAGAAAATTCAGCCTACCCAGATGGTTGGGAAGGTTACCATGCTGTTGCGTCTTACGACCGTCAAACGTGGTTCCGTGTCCCTTCAGAGTACGCAAATGGCACACTATCATTTGAAATGGAACCAGAGTGTGGCAGCGTGTATTTCGCGTATTTTGCGCCATACAGCTATGACCGTCATTTAGATTTATTAGCATGGGCACAAAGCCAGCACGCTTGTGAGCTTGAAACGCTCGGCGAAACGTTAGATGGTCGTGACATGAGCGTGCTACGTGTTGGTATTCCAAGCAGTGATAAGAAAACAATTTGGATTACTGCACGCCAACACCCAGGCGAAACGATGGCTGAGTGGTACGTTGAAGGTTTACTTCATAAATTACTTGATGATGAAGACCCACATGCCGCTGCACTTTTATCAAAAGCGGTGTTCTACATTGTGCCAAACATGAACCCAGATGGCAGCGTTCGTGGTCATCTGCGTACCAATGCTAAAGGCGTGAACTTAAATCGTGAATGGCAAACGCCAAGCATGGAAAATAGCCCTGAAGTATTCTTAGTGCTAAATAAAATGCGTGAAACAGGCCTTGATATGCACCTAGATATTCATGGTGACGAAGCTATTCCATATAACTTTGTTGCGGGCAGCGAAGGTATTCCGGGATACGATGACCGCTTAAAAGAACTTGAAGACAGCTTCAAAGCAGCGCTATTAACAGTGACACCTGAATTTCAAGATGAGCACGGTTATCCGAAAGATGAACCAGGCCAAGCGAACTTAACGGTTGGTTCTTCTGCAGTTGCTCATGAGTTTAATGCTTTGGCGTACACTGTTGAAATGCCATTTAAAGATAATAACGATTTACCAGATCCTGACTATGGCTGGTCAGATCGTCGCTCGTATCAATTTGGTCAAGATACACTAGCGGCCATTGTTAACGTTGTCGATAAATTACGATAACGAGTCTAATCCAATGACGGGCATCAGCGAATACTGATGCCCGTCCTTGTTTCTGCTACATATCACGTAATTAGATTTGTTATATTGAAAATTAACTGTTAACAAGGTTGGTTGATTTAAGTTAATATTCAATACGTTTAGCTGAGAAGTAAATTAATCTTAGTATTTATTTCTCGCATCTATATGTATGTCGCGCATTCTCACAAGCTAACGCCGAGTATCGTAACTAACAATAAAAAATATAATCATAGAGGATATCCATGGAAGCTTTTGTAAGCGCCGTTAATGACGTAGTCTGGAGTAGTGCACTCATCTATTTATGTCTTGGCGCAGGTCTGTTTTATTCCGTTTTAACCCGTTTTGCTCAAGTTAGACATTTCAAAGAAATGTGTAAGTTGCTACTAAGCTCAAACAGTTCTAATACCGGTATTTCATCATTTCAAGCTTTGGCAGTTTCGTTATCAGGCCGTGTTGGTGTTGGTAACATCGCAGGTGTAGCTGCAGCAATTGGTTTTGGTGGCCCCGGTGCTATTTTTTGGATGTGGGTCGTGGCATTTTTAGGAGCCAGTACCGCGTATGCAGAATCAACACTAGGTCAAATTTATAAATCAGAAGAAGATGGCCAGTATCGCGGTGGCCCTGCTTATTACTTTGATCGTTGCTTACAACAAAAGTGGTTAGCAGTGCTATTTGCTGTGTCGGCAATTATCGCATGCGGTGTATTTTTACCAGGTGTACAAGCGAATGCGGTAGGTAACGCATTTACCCAAGTGTTTGGCGAAGGTACATTAGTGAGCACAAGTTTTGGTGATGTTGGTAGCTTTAAACTGGTTGCACTTGCGATCATTTTGATTGTGTTAGCGTTCATTATTTTTGGTGGCATTAAACGTATTGCCAACTTTACTCAAATCGTTGTGCCATTTATGGCTCTTGGTTACATTGTTCTTGCTTTAATCGTGGTATTTATAAACCTTGATAAAGTACCGGGTATTTTTTCACTTATTATTACTGATGCATTTACGGCTCAAGCGGGCTTTGGTGCAGCGATAGGTTGGGGTGTAAAACGCGGTATATACTCAAATGAAGCGGGTCAGGGTACGGGGCCGCATGCTGCTTCAGCCGCTGAGGTTGATCACCCAGCACAACAAGGGTTAGTGCAAGCTTTTTCAGTCTATGTTGATACTATCTTTGTATGTACAGCAACGGCTTTAATGATTTTAATTACTCAACAATATAATATCGTAGGTGAATTACCTGAAGGGCAATTTATTGTTCAAAACGTTGATGCAGCAACTGAAATTGGCTCAGCAGCCTTTACGCAAATGGCATTATTTAGTGTGTTTGGTGGTTTTGGCCAGGCGTTTGTTGGTATTGCGTTGTTTTTCTTTGCATTTACGACAATTCTTGCTTATTACTATATCGCAGAGACAAACGTTGCTTACTTAAATCGTTATTTCAAGGGGAGCATTCCACTTGTTCTTGTAAAGCTCGTTATTATGTTTATGGTGGCATACGGTATGGTTAATAGCTCTGGGTATATCTGGGCTATTGGTGATATCGGTGTTGGCTTAATGGCGTGGATTAATATTGTGGGCATTTTAGCTATCTTTTTCGTGGCTAAGCCTGCGCTTAATTGTTTACGCGATTATGAAGAGCAAAAGAAAGCCGGTGGCGAAATTACATTTGACCCTATTAAGTTAGGGATTAAAAATGCCACATTCTGGGAAAAACGCCTTGAACAAAAGGCAAAAGATAAATTATAAGTTGCTAAAGCAATAAACTTAAAGTGTGGGTTAGAGCGTCTTAGTTATTACTATTTTCGAATCTTCACGATTGAATGCAATTCGAAAAAGACATCGACTCATAAAACAAGTACAATAAAGGGCGCCTAAAGGCGCCTTTTTTATGCGTAGTATGGAGAAAGATATGGCGATTATTAGTTGCCCGCAATGTGCAAAATCAATATCTGACAAACATAAACAATGTCCTCATTGTGAGTGCCAAGTCACTGAGCTGAGCAATGAGCAGTTGCAGCAAATGCAAAAAGAAACGCGCATTCGTAAACAGCAAAAGTTTATGAATCATTCTTTCCTCGCACTGATTTTATTTTTAGGGGGCTTTTTCTGTTATTACTTTATTCACCCTGAAGCAGAATCTTTAGAGTGGTATGCCTATTCGGCAGCCATGGCAGTAGGCTTTGTATGGTATATTGTAAGCCGTATCTATTTAGTTGTTTTAAAAAAGAAAAAGTAACATGAATATTGATCACATCGTTAAGAATATCACCCCAGAAGTATTTGAACGTCTTCAGTATGGCGCATCAACAGGCAAATGGCCTGATGGCACGGTATTGACTGAAGAGCAAAAACAACAAACCGTTCAACTCGTGATGCTTTATCAAGCTAAAGTTTCGCAGACCAATGAGCAGTTTACCATTGGTGCCAATGGTGAAATGGTGCAAAAGAGCAAAGCTCAATTGCAAAAAGAATTCGCATCTGAAAATGAAATAGCTAGGTTTAGTGAAAATGATCTTTAAACACCTATTTACACCGAAATGGAAACACCCTAAGAGCCAAGTTCGTTTGGCTGCTGTTGAACGCCTTGACTCAGAACGTGATGTCAACATTTTGAATAGCATCGCGCTTGAAGACAGTTCAGCAGAAATCCGTAAAAAAGCATTGAATAAAGTAAATGATATTGTTTTATGGTGGCAAGTATATAAACAAGATCAGGCATTAAAAGAGATTGCCGAACAGCATATAAATCAAGCGGTGTTAAACACCGACAGTCAGCTTGATGAGAGCATAAAAAACGAATTCATTGAACGTTTTGCACCCGTTAAAACACTTGAAAAACTCGCGTTTGCAGAAAAAGAAATTCAAGTGCGTGTTAAGTTACTAAAACGCTTAGCTAACCCAAACCTAGTTGATAAAGCTTTCAAAGAAGGAAGCGAAGAGTTACAGCTCAAATTAGTTGAACTTGTAATTCAACACCAACTGTCTAAACCACTTTTGAAACATGCTAAAGGTGAAGCGCATACGCAACTTGCTGCCCATTTAGAAAATGAGCGTTTAGCCGCTGAAATGCCGGCTAAAGTTGAAGCTGATACCCGAATTGTACTTGCTAAACTTAATGCACTGCGTGAAAAAAGTGATTTCAACCTAGTATCTCAGCAACATGCTGATTTACTACAGCAATGGCAGGCCATCGAGTTAAAGTGGCTAACTGATGAACAAGTCAACTTATTAGATAAAAAATACTCAGCCATTATCGCAAAATTAGATACACATCTTGCGATGCTTAGCAAAGAGCATGAGGCGCAACAGCAAAAGCTTGCAGAGCAACAGCGTCAAGTGTTAGCACTGGCTACTTTAGAAGCGCTAGGCGAAGAAATTGAAAATGCATTACAGCTCGGTCTAGAGACCCCAGAACAAATACAGCAAGATTGGCTTGAAGCTAAAGTAAGTCAAGCAAAAGAGGCACTTGCTGAGACTGAGCTTGCTGACAATCAAAATGTACGTGATGTGAAACAGCATTTAGCGAATTTGTTTAAACAAGTGGAGCAGTTACCGCAGTTAGTTGCTGCGATTGCTGACTATAAAGCGGCATTCGATGCTTTATCTGCGGTTACGACAAGCGACGATGAAACACAGTTTGATACGCTAAATAAAGAGTTTGAGCAGAAAAGCAAATTCGCGCGAAAAAAACTCTCGCATATCCCGTCTCGCCTACAAGGGCGCTTTAAAGCTAACTTAACGGAATGTGTGAAAGCGTGGCAACATGCTATGTTGCCATTAACGAGTAAGTTTGACAAAAACCAACAAGCCGCGAAGCGCAAAGCTCGTGATGTTAAACGTTTGATTGATCAAGGTCGTTTTAATGTTGCCTTTGGTGTTTTTAAAGGATTTGAAGAGTTATATGAGACATTAACTGAGTCTTATAAGCAGCCATTAAATACATTAAAAGCAGATCTTGAGGCGCAGCTAGCAGAAGCGAAAGACTGGCAAAAATATGCATCGGCACCGAAGCGCGACGCTATTTTACAAGAGGTCAGTGAGCTTGTTGCAACGCCATGTACCGATCCTAAACAGCGTGCTGAGCAAGTTAAACAATTACGCCGTCGTTGGAATGAATTAGGTCGTTTAGATACTGATGCCGAAAAACAGCAGGGTGAACTTTTTGATCAACACATTGAAGTGTTGTTCACGCCTTGTCGTGAGTATTTTGCAGAGCAAGAGCAGTTGCGCGAGCACGCAAAAACACAGCGTTTAGATATTATTGCACAAATGCAGCAATTAGCTGAGCTTGATGCACAGACCGATGATTTTGACTGGAAACAGTTTGAAAGTAAGTATAACCGCATCAGTAAATCATGGCGTTCTGCGGGTAATGTAGACCCTAAAACGTATCGTGAATTACACAGCGAGTTCAAAACGGTTCAGTCGCAAGTGAATGCGAAGTTAGCTGCATTTCACAAAGCCAATGCGGAACAGAAAAGTGCCCTCGTTGAGCAGGCAACACTACTTTCTCAATCTGACGACCTTGCAACCGCATGTCAGCAATTAAAGGCATTGCAACAAACATGGCAAACAATTGGTTTTGCTGGCATGAAAGCAGAAAACACGTTATGGCAGCAATTTAGACGTGTCAACGATGAGACATTTGCAAAGCGTAGCGCAGAGTTTGAAATACAAAAGCAAGCTCAACAGCAGAATGATGAAGTCGCTGCAGTGGAATTAACCGAGCTTGAGTCTGCGTTAGGCAGTGTGGTTCACTTAGCACAACTTAAAGACTTAGCGGCTAAATTATCGGCATTAGACTACTCTAAATCACTTAGTGGTCGAGTTGCGCAATTAGAAAGTGCCATCGCGGCGAAAACAGAGGTGCTTGGTAAACAAGCTGAACAATCAAAGCTAGCTGCTTTGTTTAGTGCCCTAGAAGAGGGCAGTACTATACCGGCTCAATTTCAGGCTTCGTTAACAACAGCATTAACTGCGCAGCAGTTGTTGACACGTATTGAAATTTTAGCAGGGGTTGAATCAGCCGATAGCCAATTACGTATGACAGAGCAAGTTGCAATGCTTGATGATAAGCATCGTGGCGAACAGGCTGATGTTTACTACTATCTAAAACAACTTTTAGCGGTCAGTGAAGGTTCAGTTTCACCTGACACACTAGCTAGGCTTAAAGTTATATTCGCAATTTAACGATTAATAGCAATCGATTAAGGTATTTAGTTTTCTCTCAAGATAAGTGGGGTGTCATATCCTACTTATCTTGATTATTGAAAGATTAAATAAGTTAACATGGTTGATTTAAGCCGCTTTTAAAGCGGCTTTTTTGAGGAAAAAAATGAGAATTTTAATATTACTTACGTGTTTATTTTTAGGGGCGTGTAAGAGCACAGATCAAGGTGTCTCTGTTTATTCATTTACAAATTCAGAAATAGAAACTGCACTTGCAAATCAGTTACCAAAACTCAGTGAACAAATTAAGTTGATGGGTTTGCCAGTTGATTTTTCAGTAAATGACTTAAGTGTTAACGTTGGTCCAGATAAACGCGACGTAGTCGTTTTAGGCGCAGACTCAAGTGCAGTGATTAAAGCGTTTGCACTTAAATACCCAGTAAGATTAAAACTAAAAATCGAAGGCAGTCCTTTCTATGACAGTGAGAAAAAAGCGGTGTTTCTTCGTAATGTGAAATTAATAGACACCACGGTCGATACTGCTGGGTTTAAAGGTAATTTAAACTTACTAGATGAGCAAGCGATGCAAGTTATAAATAGCTTTTTAGCCGTTAATCCAGTTTATAAACTAAATATGAATGACCCTAAAGTGGCACTACTAAGTAAGTTACCTTTGGATATGAAAGTATCACAGGGTGAAATTCTCTTAGTACCTACTCTCTAGAAAGGGTATTAGCAAGCAGTGTAAAAAGCGGCAAAATGCCGCTTTTTTAATGTATTGAGTGCGTCAATTTAAAAATAGTTAAGTCGTTTTTCTAAAAACGTCAGTGTAATTTTGTAAACGTCAAACTTAGTCGCCAACTGACTATCACCAATCCGTAAAAATAGATAATCATTTTGAGTGATAAAACCTGTGCCACCTGCGACAAAAATGTCTGATTTACGACTGCATGGATGCAGGAGGTAGAGCAATGCAGGAGCAATTGCCGAAAACAACTAAATAGCGACATTTTTACCTTATTATTGACGCGGTTTTATTGCCTAAACATAGACCACTTAATTAAGCCAATTGGTATAACAGTCCTTTATTACTTTACTTGTTTGCTAATCAAAAGCTTGTCATAATGCTCGTGATATTTCGCGAGTGGAACCTATGTATGATTAAGGAATTTTTAAACGACCCAACATTATTACTCAATGCGGTAGGTGAAGGGATTTATGGCTTTGACTTATCGGGCAATGCGGTGTTTGTTAACCCTGCCGCAGAGCGCATGACGGGGTGGCATGCCGATGAGTTATTAGGTAAAAAAATTCACCAATATCATCATCATACTAGAAAAGATGGCTCGCCTTATCCTGCCGACGAATGTCAGATATATTGCACCATGTTTGATGGCAAGCACCGGCATGTAACCGATGAGGTGTTTTGGCGCAAAGATGGAAGCCATTTTGCAGTAGAATACACCTCAACACCTGTCTATAAGAATGGTGAGCTGATAGGGGCTGTCGCGATTTTTCGCGACGTTTCAAAACAACAGCAAACCGAACTCGCTTTGCGTGATGCATTGGCGCAAGTACAGCACTTATCTGAACAATTACAAGAAGAGAATGCTTATCTTATTTCTGAGTTAAATGAAGATTGGCAAGATTCGGGTCTTGTTGGAAAAAGTCACTCATTTCAAACGATGCTTGAACAAATTACCCTTGTCAGCCAAACAAACAGCACAGTGCTTATTTTGGGGGAGAATGGCACAGGTAAAGAACTTGTCGCACGTAACTTACATCGTTTGAGTACGAGAGCTGAGCAACCTTTTATCAAAGTAAATTGTGCTGCATTCTCAGCAAATTTGATCGAATCTGAATTATTTGGTCATGAAAAAGGGGCGTTTACAGGCGCGAATGAACGCAGGAAAGGTCGCTTTGAGTTAGCTGATAACGGAACGCTTTTTTTAGATGAAATAGCAGAGCTACCGCTTGAATTACAGAGTAAACTTTTGAGAGTATTACAAGAACATGAGTTTGAGCGCGTAGGGGGAACACACACTTTAACTGTGAATATTCGTGTTATTGCAGCCACAAATCGAAACTTATGGCAGATGGTAGAGCAGGGAAGTTTCCGTATGGATCTCTATTACCGATTAAATGTATTTCCTATTCGCGTACCAGCATTGCGTGAGCGAAAAGAAGATATCCCCTTGCTTGCTGCTAATATTATTAACCAGCTTAATAAGCGTCTTGGCAAACACTTTAAAGGTCTTACAAAAACAACCTTGGCACAGCTTGCTAACTACGAGTGGCCTGGCAACATTCGTGAATTACAAAACATACTTGAGCGTGAAGCAATTCTATCAAAACAAAATGTTCTGCAATTATCATCTGCGTTGAGTGATAAAGACCCTGCTTCTGGTGTGGTACTTTCACTTGATGCCGCGCAAAAACAGCATATTTGTACTGTACTCAAGCAGTGTCATGGCAAAATTTCTGGTGAGGATGGTGCTGCGACATTACTTGAGTTGCCAGAAAGTACTCTGCGATCAAAAATGAAAAAGCTAGGTATTAAATACTAAGGCGCGAAATATCACGCAAGCTCGCGGTATTTCACGAAATTAAGGCGTTCTATATATTTTATATCGTTATTTTTCAATGTGTTATGTGTGTTTTGTTGTTGGCCTGATTGTTGCTCTTACTTGTTAGAACCGAGACTAACAGTAAGTAGCAAAATGAAATTAGAAATCAAAGAGCAAGACCTAATCATCAAGCCCTATAATCAAGAGGGTCCCATTTATATTCGTGAGCAAAAAGGCCGTTTTCAACGTATTCGTCGATACCTTGGATGGGTTTTAATGCTTATATTTATAGCGATTCCATGGATACCTTATAAAGGTCACCAAGCAGTGCTATTAGACGTTGCGAGTCAAAAGTTTAGCTTGTTTGGCCTAACGCTATTACCCCAAGACTTTATGATTTTAGCTATGTTATTTATGACTGGTGCATTTGCCTTGTTTTTCGTTACGAATTGGTTAGGGCGAGTATGGTGTGGCTACACCTGTCCGCAAACAATCTGGATGTTAATGTTTACATGGGTTGAGCAAAAAATAGAAGGATCGAGAAACCAACGTATAAAAATGGATAAGGCACCTTGGTCGGCAACAAAAGTACAAAAAAAAGTGATTAAACATGCTGCGTGGTTACTTATTTCATTAATCACATCGATGTCTTTTATGGCGTACTTTATTCCTGCAAAGTCGTTATACATGAGTTTATTTACGCTTGAAATGTCAGGTATTGTAAGCTTCTGGGTGTTTTTATTTGCATTTTGTACGTATGGCAATGCGGGTTTTTTACGTGAAAAAATGTGTACTGTCGCCTGTCCTTACTCTCGTTTTCAATCAGTGATGTTTGATAAAGACACGTTAGTGGTAACTTATGACCAACAAAGGGGAGAAACACGTGGTGCACGTAAACGTAAAGCCGACCCTAAAGCACTTGGGCTAGGTGACTGTGTTGACTGTAATCTATGTGTTGAAGTTTGCCCTGCTGGCATCGATATTCGTAATGGCTTGCAATACGAGTGCATCAACTGTGGGTTATGTATTGATGCTTGTGATAGTACAATGGAAAAATTTAACTATCCAAAAGGGTTAATAAAATATGCTTCTGAAAAGCAAATGGATGGTGAAACGACAAATCCATTTAGGTTGAAGCTACTTGGTTATGGTGGTCTAACAGCTTTGTTTATTTTAGCTATGGTTGTATGGACAGCAATGCGTACGCCAATCGAAGCATCAGTGATAAGGGATAGAAACGCTTTATATCGGGTTAACTTTGAAGGGCTAGTTGAGAATCCTTACACGTTGTCGATTATCAATAAAACACAGCAGCCGTTAAATTATACGATTGGCATTTCAGGAATTGATGGGGCAGTGTTGCAAGTACCAGAGTCAATTTTAATTGAAGCCGGTAAAATGAAGCGAGTGCCAGTGACTGTTGTTGCAGATGGCTATGGGTTAAAATCAAAAGTGACATCAATTCGTTTTCATATACAAGCACTGGAAGATGCGAGTATTGGCATAACGAAAGAAAGTAAATTCTACAGAGATTAAACAGTGGCTACCTATACCATTGTGCTTAATTAAGTGGTCTATTTTGAGGCAATAAAACCGCGTTGATAACAAGGCAAAAATTTAGTTATTTAGGTGTTTGAAACCAGACATTTTTAACGCAGGTAGCGACTGGTTTAATCACTCAAAAAGATTAAGTATTTTTGCACATTGGTATTAAATGGCTTGTTTTTAACAAGCCATTTCTGCTAACTCTAGTTGTTTTAGAACATAGGCCTTTGCACTGTCTAAATCATCATATAAACAGTCTAGAATTTGAATCGGTGATTGTGCTTGCGCAATTACACGCTTCATTTGGTTTAGCACAATGGATGAGCTAAATATAAACGCGGTGGCTTTACAATTGGTATCTTTCAACTCTTTTAATAAGCTGACAAAACCGTGCTCAGCATCTGGGGTAGTTGCATATAAATTTGTTGAATGACTAATGTATGCCCACGGTTTTCCAGCTAAATCGCAAATATGTTTTTTTAATCCAGCCGCGAAGTCGTTGACCAAACGTGCATTAATATTACCAGAAAATTGCCCAATAATAATGGGGCCATCAGTGATTATAGCGACACTGCCATAGTGATTCTTAAAATTCAATTTGCTTCCCTATCTAATTAAAAGAGCGCGAATTTTATACAATCTGCAGTGCGTGTCTAGCGATTTTTTGAACAATAGCGAAAAAGCATAACTTTTTCGCTATTGTTTATTTTAATTAATAATTTACCTGTATTACGTCCATATGTGTATAATTTATATGCAACATAATTGATTTATAACTAACTAATTATTAACAACGTAATCAAGTGCTCCGGTAATAGAAGCGACTTGAGCATTGATGCAAATTGTATCGTTAGCGTGTGGGCTGTCAGGGTATACCTCTGTGGTAGTAACATATTTTGCATTGGTTAAACCCATGCATAAACCCAATTTTTTCGCCTCGTAATTTATGACGCCAAATTGAGTTTGTACAACGCCAATGAGCTGGTTGTTTTCATCGCTTGGAGCAATATGTGTTACCTTTTCAACGGCTTTAATGATTGCTGTTTGAAAGGCATCCTGCGGTCGTTCACTGTCTGCAACAAGGTAAAAACCATCAGGAATGTTCCAATTATCGTGGGTTTTTGCATCTCGGGCTGCCAGCGCTGGACGAAACTCACTGTTATCGGTATCGGTTGTTTCATGCAAATCAACATGCACTAACGGCGCGATATCATGCTCTGCTAAAAAAGACATAATAGCTGCTGATTCTTCTGCGGGGCTATTTTTATAAAATGAACGATTAGGATCTGTTGCGTTCGGATTCCAGCGGTTGATTGTTTCATAACCCCATGGGCTAATACACGGCGCAACCAAGATATTAAAATGTTCAAGGTAGTCAGCTGCTTTTGTTTTAGCAAAGGCTAGTGCACCATGAACGCCACTTGTCTCATAGCCATGAACACCTCCGGTTATCAGCACACACGGTTTATCTGCTTGCCAATGCTTACTTTTTAGAATGTAAAGAGGGTAGTTTTCGGTGTCATAACTTAGTGCACCATACTGCTCAATATCGAAGTGAGCTGATAAGGCGTCTAATTGTGAAACAACATCATCTTGGTAGCTTCGCTTGACAGATTGTAACTCAAGCCATGCTTTTTTATCTGCGTCGTTCCATGGCTTACCAGGGGTTCCGATAGGATAATTCATAAAATACCTTTTTGGATTTAGGTGCAAAAAAGCCAAGCTTAACGAAGCTCAGCATAGCCTGCAACTAGATAAGGTCAGTGGAAATATTTTCCTCTTCATACAGTTTTGCATGATGGTGCTTATGAATATCAAACAAGTATTGACGCATAGCGTCTTCACCTTCGCAAATTTTTTCTATTTTAGCTGCAACGCCATTACTTGTGACACGCACAGGTTTTGCACTAATGACGACATGCTCATTATTAGGCAGATTAAAAGCGAGTAAAATTTCTTTATCGAGCGTTTCCTCAGCATTTTTGGGTTGCAACAATACGCCCGTGCTAGACAGTGAAATAATCAGGTATTGTTCTGTTTGCAATTCTAGGTTGGGGGTACGCCAGCTGCGTTCAATTCCTTTTGTATCGATCACTTCGGGGGCACTTAACGTGGGGGTAACTTGCCCTTTGTCGTCAACAATAAACTCAAGTGGAAACCACAATTGATAAATACCTACTTCAGCAAGTAAGGTTAGCTTGGCGTTGTTTAACAGACCATTCAGCTTGTCGGGTAAATTAAAGTTAACAGATATTTTAGTGTCGGTTGTTAAATCTTTTACACCGTGTTCTGCCTCAAATAGGCTGTTGAAAAAAGAGAGCTCTTGTTCTGATAAATGTGACATTTATAACTCCTTTTAAGCGCCTTCAACGCATGGTAACTCAATATTATAATTTGTACAAATTTCGTACATATGCTAAGCACTTATTATGCCAAGTGCGTTGTGATTTATTTTGTTGCTCATTTCACTTACACTGGGGGAAATAGTTTACAAGGATTTTATTTTGTCGAGTTTGACGGGTGTTAATAAGAGTTTAGTGATATTTGCTGCATTAGTTATTGTTCTAGCAGGAATTAAAGCTGCAAGTGTGATTGTTATTCCATTTGTCTTGGCGGCATTTATTGCCATTATATGTAATCCCTTAATTCGTTTTTTTGCCCGATATGGCATCCCCAAAGCGATAGCAGTGATATTTGTAATGATGATAATTGTTGGTGTGGGGATCAGTCTTGCCGGGTTGGTTGGGCAATCGATGACAGATTTCTCGAAAAATCTCCCAGAATATAAAGCGCAATTAAAAGAAGAATTTGTGTGGGTAGTCAATGTTGCCGCGCGTTACAACATTTTGATAGACAAAGAACAAATAATATCACTGTTTGATCCAGGTAAAATAATCGATGTTGCCACTAACATGCTAACGGGGCTGGGTGGTGTAATGGCAAATCTATTTTTGATTATTCTAACCGTAGTATTCATGCTGTTTGAAGGCCCTATGTTGGGCAAAAAGATACATTTGGCATTAGATGACCCCGAAATGAAAATGAAGCAAATTGACCGTTTCTTAGACTCAATTAACTCCTATTTAGCCATAAAAACGATGGTGAGCCTAGGCACGGGTCTGCTGGCTGGTTTTATGCTTTGGGCGCTTAATGTTGATTATTTTGTGCTGTGGGGTGTTGTTGCTTTCATGTTTAACTACATTCCTAATATAGGGTCGATTATTGCCGCGATACCTGCAGTATTATTGGCGCTGATAACCCAGGGCCCGCTGGTGGCCAGTTTTATTGCCGGTGGTTATCTCGTTATTAACACTGTAATGGGAAATATTGTTGAACCAAAATTTATGGGTAAAGGCCTTGGTTTATCAACGCTGGTGGTTTTTTTATCGTTAATATTTTGGGGATGGCTCATGGGTACTGTAGGTATGTTGTTGTCGGTACCGCTTACGATGATCGTTAAAATTGCGCTAGAGACAAGTCAAGAAGGGCGCTGGCTTGCTACTTTGCTTGGTAATGGTGAAGAGTTAAAACTAGAAGATTAATAAAGGCGCTTAAGCGCCTTTTTTAATTTAATGGTCGTTGTAAAACTTTAATATGATTTTCTAAAATCTCAATCTCACAGTGTTTATAGGTAATTGCCGCTGTTGTTGCATTTGGCATTTTTTGTAAGTAGCGCCAACGACAGCTGTCTTCTAAATAACGTTCTTGGTTTTTTAAACTACGCTGAAAAATAGGTAAAAGTTGACTATTACCTGTCTCTTCTTTAATTTTTTCGATATCCATTGTAAGTTTGTTGACCCACATTTTATGGTCACGTTGTAAATCTTCAATGGTTTGATCTAAGCATTGAATATAATGCCTAGTTTCATCAGGATGATTGCCTTTAAGCACACAGTTTTGATCTGCGATTGCATGCGAGCTGAGGGCGAGTAAGCTTATTAGGGCTGATGAACTGATTAAAGAAGGTCTATTTTTTATCATGATAATTAAACTCTAAGATAAACTCTGCACCACCTAGTTTTTCAGCATCGCTGATTGTTAGTGTGCCATTGTAGGAGTTTACTAAATCGGAAACGATGGCCATACCCACCCCATGACCGCTCTCGTAAGTGTCTAGACGTGTGCCACGTGTTAATAACGATTCACGCTTATCGTGTGGGACACCCGGGCCGTCATCACAGATACTCACCGTTAACGTTTTATTTTGTATAACCTTTATATCGACCTGAGAACGGCAGGCTTTACATGCATTATCAATTAAATTCCCAAGTAGCTCCATTAAATCAGTTTTATCCCCTAAGAAGTAATCTTTTTCGCTCACCTCTGAAGTAAAAATAATATCTTTATCACGATACACTTTAGTCATTGCACTTAGGATAGAATCAATAACAGGTTTGATGTGGGTTTGCTTTTTCCACGTGTCAGATGCTCCCGTTGCAGCGCGTTTTAATTGATGTTCGATCATCACATTTATGCGGTCTAGCTGTTCTTGTGCATCTGCGTCATTGGCTAAAGGGCTCGACTTTAATACAGCTAGCGGTGTTTTTAGGGCATGCGCCAAGTCGCTGAGTGAAGCACGGTAACGTTCTTTTTGTCGCTGCTGTGATTCAAGCAAAAGGTTTAAATCGGCTTTGATTGTTTGTAGCTCAACAGGGTAAAGCCCTCTTATTTGTTGATTATCACCCGATTCAATCGCTTTAATTTCTTTATCTAACCGTTGTAAAGGTCGCGCACTCCAAACAAAGCCGATTGCCATCAATGCCGCAATGGCTACCCCCATTACATACATCCAATTGACGAGTGTTTGTTTAAAACCATCCATTAAACGCAATAGGGCGTCGTTGCGTTTGAGCAAAATGAAGCGAGCATGTTCTGATTGATCGATGTTTTCTAATATAACGGTGAGCGTTAATTGCCAGTACACAACATTATTGTACTCTACATGGCGAAAATCAGCGGAGCCTGCAGGCGCTTCAAAGTTATCGGGAATAAAATTAATATTTGTGGCTGACTCAGAATACCAGACGGGTAAATCACCTCGGTAAATCATTGCATAGGTATCTGAATTTAATCGGTTTAATTCTGGCGTTAAAATTGTGCTTGGCATCACAATACCACGCTCGGTGAAATCAACTTCAGAGATCAATGAGTAAAGGTGAGCTTCAAGGGTTTTTTCGGTCGCTTCGACTAAGGAGGCATAATAAGCTTTACCAATTGAGAAAAATAAAATGGGTAAAGCGACCAATAAAACAAAGACAAGGATAAATCCTTGCCTTACTTTAAGCGGAATTTGCGATGCTACCACTGACTTTTAAGCCTGTAACCACGGCCGCGTAATGTTTCAACAGGGTTCAATGTACCCTCAGGGTCAAGCTTTTTACGCAAACGTAAAACAAAAACTTCGATAACGTTTGAGTCAAGGTCAAAGTCTTGGTCGTATATATGCTCAGTTAACTCAGATTTTGAGATCACTTTTTGCGGATTAACCATCAAGTACTCTAACACTTTGTATTCGTATGCCGTTAAGCTTAATTCTCTGTCATTAACCCAGACTTGTTGTGAGCGGGTATGGATTTTTATCGGGCCCGCTGTCATTTCTGGGTTTGCTTTACCTGCACTGCGGCGGATAAGTGCATTACAACGGGCAATTAACTCTTCAACATGAAATGGTTTTGTTAAATAGTCATCTGCGCCAGCATCTAAGCCTTCTACTTTATCTTGCCAACGGTCACGTGCTGTTAAAATCAAAATAGGGATTGTAATACCCTGAGCACGTGCTTTGTTGATTAGCTCAATACCATCAATTTTTGGTAAGCCAAGATCGACCACAGCCATATCAAGCGGGTACTCTGTAATATGAAATAAACCAGCTTCACCGTCGTGACAAAGGTCTACACTATAACGCTCTTTTTCTAGAGCATTACGAAGGTTGTCTGCTAAATGTAAATCATCTTCAATTACTAAAATTCGCATTCTTAATCCTTTTTCACTTCGCCAGTTTTTTTGTTCACGTGGACATCAACCACATGGCCGTTCGTTTTTAAAATTCTCACGGTATATATTTTTTCTTGCTCTGTGATCTTGAGGGTTCGGCCATCTTCAGCTTTTTTAGCTATAACAACAGCTTGCTTTTTAGTCACCTCAGCAGGTTGCTTGTTATTTGCAGCAGCTTGATAGCTTGAAAGTGCAAATAGTAGGCTAAAACTGAAGGCTAACAATACGCGCATGATGGGGAACTCCTAAACCAGACCCTTTTAGTTTAATTAACCAATTAACTAAAACTCAAGTAAAAACGTTAAATTAAGTGATTCAACGAGCAAATTTTAGTTAATAAGCAGTGAACAAACACTGAATTGTTGCTTCAGTTAAGTTCAGGCCTAAAAGGGCTTAACTAAATACTTTTTTAAACGGCTTAACCACAGAATTATCATAAACGCCCGCAGCAATATAAGGATCGTTGGCTGCCCATTCGCGAGCCGCTTCTAATGATTCAAACTCTGCAACGACTAAAGAGCCAGTAAATCCAGCTTCGCCAGGATCTTCATTGTCAGTTGCTGGCAATGGGCCTGCAGTGAATAATCGGTTTTGATCGGCTAACTCTTGCAGGCGAGCTAAGTGAGCAGGACGTGCAGACTTACGTGTCTCTAAACTATTTTCAACATCTGTTGAATAAATCATATACAACATGGTGTGTTCCCAAAGTAATTTTTGAAAATAGTAGCATATTCTTGTCAATAGACGAGAAGTTATTCGCGTAATAATCTTTACAGCTGGGCATATAGCTTTAACTTATAAAGCTTGAAATACGCGGTGTAACACTGGTAGAGTCGCGGGATTGAAAAAATAATAATAAGGTTTTTAAATGAGCGAAAAACGCGAGCATTTTAGCTCCCGCCTCGGTTTTATTTTAGCGGCAGCGGGTTCTGCTGTAGGAATTGGTAACTTAGTGGGTTTTCCAGTTTCGGCAACTAAAAATGGCGGTGGCGCTTTCCTTTTAGTTTATGCACTGTTTGTCATTTTTATTTGTTTACCGGTAATGATGGCCGAAATGGCAATGGGTCGCAAGGCGCAAAAAGATCCCCTTGGTTCGTACAAGCTTTTAGCGGGTAATGATCCTAAATGGAACTTTGCAGGCTTTTTAGCAGTATTAACGCCATTTATGATTGCTGTTTTTTATATGGTAATCACAGTGTGGATTTTTGGTTATTTATCGCAAACTGCATTGGGTAATTTAGATGCACTCGCTCAGCCAGATAATTTTGGCACGTTTATAAACAGTTATACTGTGTTTGGTTACATGGCTGTTGTCGCCATTATTGTAAATTTAATTCTGGTGGGTGGTGTTAAAGAAGGTATTGAAAAAGCCGCGAAGTTTATGATGCCAGCGCTTTTTGTACTTTTAACGGCCTTAGTTGTTTATGTATTAACCCTTGATAATGCTATGGCGGGTGTTAAATATTACATCGTTCCAGATTTTAGTAAAATGGATGCTAGCGTATTAAATGGGGCATTGGCTCAAGCGTTTTTCTCTTTATCGTTAGGTATGGGTATCTTAATGACCTATGCGTCGTATATTTCTAAGAAAGATGACATTGTTGGCAGTGCAAAAATGGTTGCGGTCACGGATTCATTAGTGGCATTTATTGCTGGTCTTATGGTGTTACCTGCTATTTTTAGTTTTAACCCAAATACAGATCCAAGTACGTTATCAGACTCATCAGTATCAATGATTTTTGTGTACTTACCCAAAATTCTGTTAGCTCTTCAAGCTGACATTGGATACTTTGGTGCGTCGGTCGTTGCTTTTGTATTTTTCTTATTGGTGTTTTTTGCCGCAATTACGTCATTAGTTTCAATTGTTGAAGTACCAACAGCAACGCTAAGCGATCGTAAAGGTATTAGCCGTAAAAAAGCGTTAGCTATTTTAACGCTTTCAACAGGTGTTTTAACGGTTTTATGCACCATGTCGTTTGGTATGGTGGAGTCGTTAACGTCGTTTGTAAATTATGGTGGCGCAGATAAAAGCTTATTCGATATTGTTTATGACGTGTTCTACGATACTATTTTGCCGCTGAATGGTTTAATGGTGTGCTTGTTCGTTATGTATCGCTGGAAAAAAGCAAATTTATCTGAAGAGTTAAGCCAAGGTTGTGAAGGTTATATAGGCAGCTTTACAGAAAAGTATGTGAACTTCTCTTTATCAACATTTATTCCGGCTATTTTATTGCTTATATTTGTAAATACTGTCGCAACGAAGTTCTTTGCATTTAGTATTTTCGGATTTTAAAAACCCGTTCGTTATTGAGCCGCGCACCTTGCGCGGCTTTTTTATTTTCGGCCCTAAACCACCTACTTCAGTAGGTGGTTATCATCATTTAGGCTTTGCCTGAAAAAATACTCATGTTAATTCCTTACTTGATTTTTAGCGAAGTCATATAAGGAAAAAACATGAGTAGATACGAGAAA
>NZ_JACDWU010000140.1:0-1257 GCF_016464045.1 Pseudoalteromonas sp. bablab_jr011
ATGGCAAAAGAAAAGTTTGAACGCGTAAAACCGCACGTAAACGTTGGTACAATCGGCCACGTTGACCACGGTAAAACTACCCTAACTGCAGCAATCACTAACGTACTTGCAAAAGTATACGGTGGTACAGCTAAAGACTTCGCATCAATCGATAACGCTCCAGAAGAGCGTGAGCGTGGTATCACAATCTCAACTTCACACGTTGAGTACGATACACCAACTCGTCACTACGCACACGTAGACTGTCCAGGACACGCCGATTATGTTAAAAACATGATCACGGGTGCTGCTCAAATGGACGGCGCAATCCTAGTAGTTGCTGCAACTGACGGTCCTATGCCACAAACACGTGAGCACATCCTACTTTCTCGTCAGGTTGGCGTACCTTACATCATCGTATTCATGAACAAATGTGACATGGTTGATGACGAAGAGCTACTTGAGCTAGTAGAGATGGAAGTTCGTGAACTTCTTTCTGAGTACGATTTCCCAGGTGACGACTTACCTCTAATCCAAGGTTCAGCACTTAAAGCCCTAGAAGGCGAAGAGCAATGGGAAGCGAAAATCATTGAACTAGCTGAAGCGCTAGATTCATACATCCCAGAGCCAGAGCGTGACATCGATAAGCCATTCATCATGCCTATCGAAGACGTATTCTCAATCCAAGGTCGTGGTACAGTTGTAACTGGCCGTGTTGAAGCTGGTATCATCAACGTGAATGACGAAGTTGAAATCGTAGGTATCAAAGAAACTACGAAGACAACATGTACAGGTGTTGAGATGTTCCGTAAGCTTCTAGACGAAGGTCGTGCGGGTGAGAACATCGGTGCACTTCTACGTGGTACTAAGCGTGAAGACGTTGAGCGTGGTCAAGTACTTTGTAAGCCTGGTTCAATCAAGCCACACACTAAATTCACTTCAGAAGTATACGTACTTTCTAAAGATGAAGGTGGCCGTCATACTCCATTCTTCAAAGGTTACCGTCCACAGTTCTACTTCCGTACAACTGACGTAACAGGTGACGTACAGTTACCAGACGGCGTTGAAATGGTAATGCCTGGTGATAACATCAAGATGACTGTAGAGCTAATCGCTCCAATCGCGATGGACGAAGGTTTACGCTTCGCTATCCGTGAAGGTGGCCGTACAGTTGGTGCTGGTGTTGTTGCAACTATCGTTGAGTAATCAACTATAGTGATGCATTAAGCATTCAAGAAAAACCCGAGCTTAGTCTCGGGTTTTTTTATGGATGAGAAA
>NZ_JACDWU010000141.1:0-283 GCF_016464045.1 Pseudoalteromonas sp. bablab_jr011
GTCAAAACCACGGCTAATGTGAGTAATGTGCGTTTTCTCTTCGGAGAGCGTTAAGCCTCTGTGTGCTAAGAAGTCAGCAATCAACGGTTTGATATCGTTCTCCAGCACGTCCTTTGAAGTGCAAGTGACGACGAAATCATCAGCGTATCCTATAAAGTTGGCTCTCGCCCCATTTTTAAGTGCGGTGGACTTTATGCGTTGCTCAAGACCTGCAAGAGTCATCAGCATCAAGGTTGGAGATATGATCCCGCCTTGTGGTGTTCCCTCGTCAGTGCGATAGAAC
>NZ_JACDWU010000142.1:0-213 GCF_016464045.1 Pseudoalteromonas sp. bablab_jr011
AAGTCAGCAATCAACGGTTTGATATCGTTCTCCAGCACGTCCTTTGAAGTGCAAGTGACGACGAAATCATCGGCGTATCCTATAAAGTTGGCTCTCGCCCCATTTTTAAGTGCGGTGGACTTTATGCGTTGCTCAAGACCTGCAAGAGTCATCAGCATCAAGGTTGGAGATATGATCCCGCCTTGTGGTGTTCCCTCGTCAGTGCGATAGAAC
>NZ_JACDWU010000143.1:0-579 GCF_016464045.1 Pseudoalteromonas sp. bablab_jr011
TGATCACTGGGCTTCTACAGTCTAGCTTAACGGCTAGGCTGCTTCTTTTTTCTCAGATCCAAAATCCAACTTCGATAATTCGAAGACTTTCGTTTTAACGGATTGTTTCTCCTGAGATACGGGTGCTACCCTTGCGACGATGCCAGCCGCAATTAAATCTAATTCACCTGTCTTTTCTATGCTCTTAGCCGACGATAGATCACGGTTTTGATGCGTTCCGCAAGCTACACAAGTGAAATACCTATCGTTCAATGTTAAAACATGGTTTTGGCCGCACTCTGAGCAGATCCCTGTGGACTTCTCAAATCGACCAATTTCGTGATACAACTTACCCTCTAACTCAGCTTTGTATTTTGAAAGCTGAGTTATCAGCCCCATTACGTTATCGGCAACCATGCTGCCATTGAACTTTTGCATCGCTTTTACGTTTAAATTTTCAGGGTATACGGATTTAATGGTTGATGGGGCACCTTCACCCCATCAATCTGATACCACCCTCAGATGGTTGATAGATCGACTCCGTAGTTGAGTTCCTCTGCGAAGTCCGGCAGTCTGTAACCGATGGTTTTCTTGTAGAAA
>NZ_JACDWU010000144.1:0-402 GCF_016464045.1 Pseudoalteromonas sp. bablab_jr011
CTCAAGGGAGACCGGAAAATCCTGCTGAAACGCGCTCACGAAGTCTCAGACCGGGAGCGCCTCATCATGGAGACCTGGACAGGCGCGTTCCCGCAACTGCTGGCCGCCTACGAGCACAAGGAGCGCTTCTACGGCATCTGGGACGCCACCACACGGCTCCAGGCAGAAGCCGCCCTGGACGAGTGGATAGCCACCATCCCGAAGGGCCAAAAGGAAGTCTGGAGCGATCTGGTCAGGGCAGTGGGAAACTGGCGCGAAGAGACCATGACCTACTTCGAGACGGACATGCCCGTCACCAACGCTTACACGGAGTCCATCAACCGACTGGCCAAGGACAAGAACCGTGAAGGGCGCGGTTACTCCTTCGAGGTGATGCGGGCACGAATGCTCTACACCACGAAG
>NZ_JACDWU010000145.1:0-1431 GCF_016464045.1 Pseudoalteromonas sp. bablab_jr011
TAATGCAGATCAGTTAAGCATATTTTTATGATCACTTGACTGATCTTTTCATAGCTTCACAATCCGATATTAGAAATAGTATCGGATTTTTTTATGTCTCTAATTCAACACTTCGATGATATGTCCTCCTTTTTAGATGATGTACATACACTCGACAAACTTAAGCAGGTTCTTGACCCAGATATTCTTGAACAAGCATTTGAACATGCGGGAGTTGCCACTGTTCGCAGAAGGCGGTTACCGCTAGAAGCTATTATGTGGTCTGTAATTGGTATGAGTTTATTCCGAAACGAAACTGTGTGGGATATTGCTAACAGACTCGACATATCCTTGCCTGGAAAAAACAAATTAGTAGCGCCGAGTGCGCTCGTGCAAGGTCGCCAAAGGTTGGGTTACGAAGCAGTCCAACAAACATTTCAATTACTTTCACATAAAGTGTTTGCCACCCAGCCTTTTGAGCAGTGGTGTGGACTTAATTTACTTGCAGTGGATGGCGTTAGCTTCCGAACTCATGATAATCAAGAAAACCGAGAAAAGTTTGGCAGTGACAGTAATCAGCATGGAGAAGTCAGCTATCCACAAATTCGAATGTGTAGCTTAATGGAAGTATCTAGCCACTTATTGTTAGACAGTAGTTTTGATGCCCGTTGTGTAGGCGAAATGAGCTTAGCTCAACGTCTATTACCAGCCGTACCGGATAACTCTCTGACCTTGTTTGACCGTGGTTATTATTCATTAGGGCTACTTTATCAATGGCAAAGCCAAGGAAAAAACTCTCACTGGATGTTGCCAGCAAGGAAGGATTTACAGTATCAAGTTGAACACAGTATCAGTGACAATGATAAGATTGTTACCTTGTCTACAAGCCTTCAGGCGAGAAAGAAGTTTGAGTCATTACCAGATACCATAACGGCAAGATTAACCACTTATAAAGCTGATGGAAAAAGCTATCGTGTTCTGAGTTCTCTTATTGACCCTTTACGATTTCCGTATGACGAATTAATAGAGGTTTATACACAACGCTGGGAAATTGAGCTGGCGTTTAGAGAAATAAAGCAGGGATTGAATCACAGCAAACATACATTACGTAGTAAGAAGCCAGACATGGTACGCCAAGAGTTATGGGGATTACTACTCGCTTACAACTTAATACGCATAATCATGCTTGATGCAACTAAAGAAGAAGATATCTTGCCTACTCAATTAAGCTTTAGCCAATCTATGCGGCAGGTAATCGCTTTCTTCATGTTTACGCCAATACATAGTGCAAGTAAGTTACCTGTTCATTATGATGAGTTACTGACAACACTTAGGTTGTTTATCTTACCCGATAGGCTACCAGACAGGCATTATCCAAGGGTGATAAGAAGGAAACCAAATAAGTATCCTTACAAAAGAAAATGCCAGTCAGCTCTTAACTGACTGGCATTA
>NZ_JACDWU010000146.1:0-282 GCF_016464045.1 Pseudoalteromonas sp. bablab_jr011
ATTCCCAAGCATTACTCACCCGTCCGCCGCTCGTCAGCAGAGTAGCAAGCTACTCTCTGTTACCGCTCGACTTGCATGTGTTAGGCCTGCCGCCAGCGTTCAATCTGAGCCATGATCAAACTCTTCAATTAAAAGTTTTTTTGTCCTTCCCATTAAGGGAGCGGACATGCTCAATGAATTCTGAATTTATTTAACATCTTTCGATGTTGAATTGACTGTGCTGAAATAAGTAAACTTATTTCCGTTGGTCACTCACTTTCCATTAAAGGAAAAAACATTGAG
>NZ_JACDWU010000015.1:0-536 GCF_016464045.1 Pseudoalteromonas sp. bablab_jr011
GCAGTAACAGTTACTGAAACACCTAACTCCATCGCGTCAACACCATCGCTTACTGTTACTGTAAATTGATGCTCTCCAACGCTTAAACCAGACACTTCTGTAACTGCTGATGTCGGGCTTGCTATTACACCAGGACCTTCCCATGAGAAAGTTAACTCATCATTATCTAAATCATGTGATGCCGATGCATCAAGGGTTAGTACGCCGCCTTCCGTCATTTGTTGAGCACTTGCTTCAACTGAAACGACGGGTGCGTCATTTAAACCTTCAACCGTCAACATAAACGTCGTGCTTGCAGCATCTGATGGGTTCTCAATGTCAGAAACAACCACCGTCACTTCTGTTTCACCGTAGAAATTCTCATTGGGTGTTACGGTGACTGTATCGCCATCAACTTCAAAACTTACATTGTCTGAAATAACTGAAATTTCATTTTTCGAGTTTGTTTCATCAATATAGTGAACATCAAAGCTAATTGCTGTTTCTTCTGTGGTTACCATATCGTCAAGCGCTACAACCGTGATGTTGCTTGGTAC
>NZ_JACDWU010000147.1:0-213 GCF_016464045.1 Pseudoalteromonas sp. bablab_jr011
ATTCATCAGAATTTTATTATCAGCTTTCCAAATTTTTAAAGAGCATATTAATTAGTGAAGCCTGCGGCTTTACTAACTAACAATCATCTGTGTGGACACTACGAACAAATAAGTTCTAAATCGTATAAGGAGGTGATCCAGCCCCAGGTTCCCCTAGGGCTACCTTGTTACGACTTCACCCCAGTCATGAATCACTCCGTGGTGAACGTCCTC
>NZ_JACDWU010000148.1:0-19042 GCF_016464045.1 Pseudoalteromonas sp. bablab_jr011
CCGCAGGTCCCCCGTTCGAGTCGGGGAGGGGGAGCCAAATCATAAAGCACACTACTCTATTGTTCCCCCTTAGCTCAGTTGGTTAGAGCGACGGACTGTTAATCCGCAGGTCCCCCGTTCGAGTCGGGGAGGGGGAGCCAACTTCCAGAATATATTAGACTTTTATCATCTTTCACATTCTGCGAATCTATTAGACTTTCTGCCTTATATATTCTAATCTATCCTGAGTTATTTCTTTTTTGCTATTTAAATAGAATTCACTGTACTTAAAGCAATCAATCAGGGAATTGATTCTTCCTTTTAGGCTTTTATAAGATAAAAAACATGGCAGGCTTTAAAAAACTAATATTTGTTCAACTTATTTCTTGGCTACTATTTGCATTGCTCGGTGGGTATTTTATTGCACTGGGGTTTGACAACGCAGTTAGCGATGCTCAGAAAAAAGCGCAATTCGTAGTGAATACTTACATAAATAGTTTAACGATGGACGAGCTTGCGCCTGAAAAAATACAAAAAGCGCTTGCCGACGGCACTACTTTCTCTAAATTTATAATACGAGATCAAGCAGGTAACCTCGTTACCATGGTTGAATCGCCACAGCCCCTGCCCCTCTTTGCAGATATTGTAAATACGAGCTTTAATTCGATTCGCCCACAATTTGCTGTTAACCAAGCTTCTGACATAAAAGTTGAATTCACAATCAACGCAAACAATCTGGCAAACCTGCTACAACAGTCCATGTTTATTGTCATTTTAGTCTCAGGCTTAATTGCTTTGTTGCCTATTATATATATGCAAAGCATGTTCAGACGCTTAAACCGAAAAGTGAGCACCACCATTGCAGATATCATCGATATCTATATCAATCAAAATCAGGTTAATGGCGATCTTGAACAAGCAATGGACACAACACGCTTGAAAAAGCTTAGTAAAGATTTAATACCTACTTTCAATCGTCTTTCGCACTTTTTACAAACCAAGCATGATGATATTGAAAACAATGCAATGAGCATTAAGCAAGAAGCGTATAAAGATGTCATTACAAATCTTGGTAATCGTAATATGTTCGTCGAATACTACGAGAAAAACATCGAAAATGCCGATAAAAGCACCTTTGGCTCTTTAGCTATGGTGCGTTGTAGTGAGCTACAAGCAATAAACCAAACTCGCGGTTATCAAAAAGGCGATGAATACGTAAAAGGTGTTGCCGATATTATTAAACATATCAGTGGTACTTACACCAATAGCCAAGTATTTCGGGTAAACAGTTCAGACTTTGCTGTTATTTTACCTAATACTCCCCTAAAAGAAGCTGAACGATTCGGTGATAACTTACAATCGCGTTTTACGCAGTATCAGCAGAACCAAGAATTAAGTTCAGTAGCAAATACAGGCATAGTTGGGTACGAAAAAGGCAAACCTTTAGGCGAACTACTGTCGATTGTTGATAACGCTATGAGCATGGCACAATCTAAGCAAGCAAATGCATGGCATGTTCAACGCGAAACAGATTTAGTAAACAATGTGAGTGCTGGCTTTGGTAATCAAAACTGGCGCAAAGTGATAAACGAAGTGATCGAGTCAAAGCGTGTTCACTTAGTTATGCAAAATATCATGCCAATTGGTAAAAGCATCAAAGCCTATGCCGAAATTCAAGTGCGCTTTAAAACAGCCGAAAATCAAATGCTTCCTACGGCGTCTTTTTTAGCGATGGCCGAAAAACTCGGTATGGCAATGGAAATTGATCGATTAATAATCGACACCACCCTTGAAAAAGTGAAGACACGCAACTTCTCACAAAAGTTTTTTGGTATAAATGTCACAGCATCCAGTGCGCATAATGATCAGTTTCTTATTTGGTTAGAACGCCGTTTGTTAAAAGATAACAATATTGCCACTAAATTAATTTTTGAAGTCAGCGAATTTGGTCTTCAGCAAAATATAAAAGCAAGTAAGCGTTTTATTGATATGGTTCATCGTGTCGGTGCGCGTGTGACTGTTGAACGCTTTGGTGTAGGCTTAACTTCATTTAAATTCTTCAGAGACTTGAAGCCTGACTTTATTAAAATGGATGCAAGCTATACCCGCGGCCTTGAAGATGATAAAAACAATCAATATTTTATGCGCTTGATGGTAGATCTTGCTCACCGGATTGGGGTTAATGTTTTTGCCGAAGGTGTAGAGAGCCAGGAAGAGAAACACATTATCGAAACCCTTTGCTTAGATGGCGTGCAGGGTTATTACATAGAAAAACCAAAAGACATCTAAGATCTACGCCAATAAGACCTAATAAACCGACTGTTTATCAGGTCTTTAACGTAACTTTAACACTTCAAATACAAACAGCTTTGTTAATTTAAGCTAATCGCCTCGCATGTGTTGTGTCAGCCTCCAGAAAAAAGGATAATGACGTTGTTTTTATTCTCGTGAGGCACGCATGACAGAGTATGTCTTGTTACTGATTGGTACCGTACTAGTCAACAACTTCGTTTTAGTTCAGTTTTTAGGTTTATGCCCGTTTATGGGTGTATCAGGTAAACTCGACACTGCTATTGGTATGTCTTTAGCGACAACCTTTGTGCTAACACTCGCCTCTGTTACCAGCTATCTGGTGAATCACTATATTTTGATTCCACTCGATATCGCATTTTTACGCACCATGAGCTTTATTTTGGTGATTGCTGTCGTTGTGCAATTTACTGAGATGGTTGTTAGAAAAACCAGTCCAACTTTGTATCGTTTGCTCGGTATATTCTTGCCCCTGATCACAACAAACTGTGCAGTGTTAGGTGTTGCCCTTCTTAATATCAAAGAAGACCATTCATTCTTACAATCAGCCGTGTATGGTTTTGGCGCAGCAGTTGGTTTTTCAATGGTGTTAATTCTTTTTGCCGCATTACGCGAACGTTTAGCTGTTGCAGACGTTCCTTCACCATTTAAAGGTGCATCGATTGCGATGATCACCGCAGGTCTGATGTCGATGGCCTTTATGGGTTTTACAGGATTAGTGAAGTTTTAATATGACCTTGTTTTATGCCTTAATTGCGCTAGGTTCATTAGCGCTAATATTTGGTTTGATTTTAGGATTTGCTGCCGTACGTTTTCGGGTAGAAAGCAACCCTATCGTTGATCAAATTGACACCATATTGCCACAAACTCAATGTGGACAATGTGGCTACCCTGGTTGTCGCCCTTACGCAGAGGCGATAGCGAATGGTGACGAAATAAATAAATGCCCGCCGGGCGGCGAAGCCACGGTAAAAAAACTGGCAGATTTAATGGGGGTTGAAGCAAAACCTCTTGCTGGCGGCGAACAAGCAGAGCCAGTAAAAACCGTTGCATACATTCGAGAAGACGAATGTATTGGCTGTACTAAATGTATCCAAGCCTGCCCTGTTGATGCCATTGTTGGTGCGACCCGTCAAATGCATACCGTACTCATTGACGAATGCACTGGCTGTGATTTATGTGTTGAACCTTGCCCAGTTGACTGTATTGATATGCTGCCTGTAAAAGAAACCAAACAAACTTGGAAATGGCAATTAAATGCAATCCCTGTGACTCAGGTAGATTAGGAGCGCAGATGGAAACGTTAATAGAACAAATCAAACAAGGTAAAGTCTGGCCATTCGCAGGGGGGATTCATCCACCTGGACAAAAGCAACAATCAACATCACGTGCAATTGAGCGACTAGAGCTGCCAGATAAATTAGTTGTGTCACTAAAACAACATATTGGTGCCAACGGCAAATTAATCGTAGTAAAAGGCCAATCAGTTCTTAAAGGTCAAGCGTTAACGAAACCTAGCGGTAACTGGTCAGTGCCTGTACATGCGCCTACTTCTGGTGTGATCACTGATATCTGCCCGATGCCATCTGCGCATCCATCAGCGTTGCCTGAGCTCAGCGTCATTATTGAACCAGATGGCAAAGATACATGGTGTGAACTAAACCCTGTTGATGACCCTAAAGCACTCTCACATGATGAGCTAGTCGATATTATTCATCAATCAGGTATTGCAGGGATGGGGGGAGCTGGTTTTCCCACTTACGTAAAAGCTGATACGCGAAAAAGCATTGAATTTTTAATTGTAAATGCCGTTGAGTGTGAGCCATACATCACTGCAGACGACATGTTAATGCGCGAACATGCACACGGAATTATCGCCGGTATTGAGTTAATGCAGCACTTGCTCAACCCAACACTGACAATCATAGGTATTGAAGATAATAAGCCAGAAGCTATTGCAGCAATGCAACAAGCAGCAAAACATAATGAGTCTATCATTGTTCAAACTGTCCCTACTGTTTATCCTTCTGGCGGTGAAAAACAATTGATAAAATTGCTAACAGGCAAAGAAGTACCTAGCGGCAATATTCCTGCTGACATTGGTATGTTAGTGCACAATGTAGGCACCTTGTTTGCAATTAACCAAGCGGTTTATGAAGGCAAGCCATTAATTGAACGCGTGGTCACAGTGACTGGCAATACAATCCATAAACAAGGAAATGTATGGGCGTTACTTGGCACTGAAATAAAACACTTACTAGATTGCCAAGGCTTTTCACCGGTGCCACAACAACGAGTTGTCATGGGCGGCCCTATGATGGGCTTTACCTTACCAACGGTAAGAATCGGCATTGTAAAAACCACAAACTGTATTTTAGCCCCTGATCATCAAGAGCTGGCTGAACCAGGAGACGAAAAAGCCTGTATTCGTTGTAGTGCCTGTGCTGATGCCTGCCCTGCTTCGCTATTACCCCAACAGCTGCAGTGGTTTGCTAAGTCAAAAGAATACGACAAGTTAAATGAGCATAACCTATTCGATTGCATCGAATGTGGAGCTTGCGCCTATGTCTGCCCGAGTGAAATTCCACTTGTGCAATACTACCGAGTTGCTAAAGCCGAAATCAAAGAGCAACAAGCAGAACAAATAAAAGCTGAGCGCGCCAGAGAGCGCTTTGAAGCACGCAAAGAGCGTTTAGAGCGCGAGCAAGAAGAGCGACAAAACCGTCATAAACGCAAGCCCGCGACGAAGTCGAGCGATGAAAAACAAAAAGTGGCCGATGCCCTCGCCCGTGTTAAACCAAAATCTGACGATAAAGACAGTAAATCAGCTGTTGCAGCCGCAATTGCTCGTGCCAAAGCGAAAAAACAAGGTGCAGAACTGGAACCAGATAATTCTGAAGTAGCTAAAGAACGTGCTGCACGAAAAGAACAAGCGCGTAAGTACAAAGAGCAAAAAGCGCTAGAGCAAAGTGAAGAAACCGTCAATAAAGACGATAAGAAGTCAGCTGTTGCAGCGGCTATTGCCCGTGCTAAAGCGAAAAAAGCAGCACAAGCCACAGAAGCTGATAACGCAACCAATGCAGAGCCTGCAGCCGTTGACGATAATAAAGCGGCCGTAGCGGCGGCGATTGCCCGTGCTAAAGCGAAAAAAGCAGCGCAAGCCACTGAAGCTGATAACGCAACAAATGCAGATCCTGCAGCCGTTGACGATAAAAAAGCGGCCGTAGCGGCGGCGATTGCCCGTGCTAAAGCGAAAAAAGCAGCGCAAGCCACAGAAGCTGAGAACGCAACCGATGCAAAGCCTGCAGCCGTTGACGATAAAAAAGCGGCTGTTGCAGCGGCGATTGCCCGTGCTAAAGCGAAAAAAGCAGCGAAAGCCACTGAAGCTGATAACGCAACCGATGCAGAGCCTGCAGCCGTTGACGATAAAAAAGCGGCCGTAGCGGCGGCGATTGCCCGTGCTAAAGCGAAAAAAGCAGCGCAAGCCACTGAAGCTGAGAACGCAACCGATGCAGAGCCTGCAGCCGTTGACGATAAAAAAGCGGCCGTAGCAGCGGCAGTTGCCCGTGCAAAAGCGAAAAAAGCAGCGAAAGAGCACGCTGAAACTGAGAACGCAACCGATGCAGAGCCTGCAGCCGTTGATGATAAAAAAGCGGCCGTAGCAGCGGCAGTTGCCCGTGCAAAAGCGAAAAAAGCAGCGAAAGAGCACGCTGAGCAACAAGCAAAAAACGAAAGCGAAAGCGCAGACACCCACGGAACTGACGCTCACTCTGATGATTCAAGTACAGATGAATCTGAAGCACAGCAAATAGATAACACGCCTGAATCAAGCGAAGACAAAAAGAAAGCGGCGATTGCACGTGCAATTGCTCGCGCTAAAGCTAAAAAGTTACAACAAGAAGGAACCGATAAGTCATGAAACTAACCATGGCCAGTTCGCCGCATAATCATAGTACCAAATCATTAAGCCGTTTAATGATCACCGTGATTGCTGCGTGTATTCCAGGTTTAATAGCCCAAGTTTACTTTTTTGGCACTGCGGTATTAATTCAGCTTGTGCTCGCATTACTGACTGTCAGTGCCTGTGAAGCGGCTGTTCTGTTACTTCGTAAACGCAAAGTATGGCCAACATTAAGTGATGGTAGTGCTTGGCTTACAGCTGTGCTATTGGCGCTTAGTATCCCACCTCTTGCCCCATGGTGGATTATCGTAATTGGTTGCCTATTTGCTATTGTCATTGTTAAACAACTTTATGGCGGGCTTGGTTTTAACTTGTTTAACCCTGCAATGGCGGCATATGTATTATTGCTTGTGTCATTTCCTGTGCAAATGACAAGCTGGCTGCCAGTAAACGAACTGCTCGCAAATCCAATTAGCTTTACACAACAACTATCCGTTATTTTTAACGGCTTTACCTCTGCTGGATTTAGTGTTGATCAGCTGCGTGTTGCAATTGATGGCACAACAATGGCAACCCCTTTAGATACGGTTAAAACCGATGTGGCTCACCACCTAACAGTGTCAGAAAGTATGAGCAAACCACTGTTTAATGATTGGTTTGGACTTGGCTGGGGCTGGGTAAACTTTGGTTTCTTATTAGGTGGTTTATACTTATTAAAAGCAAAGATAATAAACTGGCATATTCCTGTCGGCTTTTTAGCATCTCTCATACTGTGCAGTGGTATTGGTTATATTGCAGCGCCAGGCACAGAGCCAGGCGTGGTATTTCATCTATTCAGTGGTGCAACCATGTTAGGCGCATTTTTTATCGCGACTGATCCTGTTTCGGCATCAACCACCAATAAGGGCCGCTTAATTTACGGTGCCTTAATTGGTTTACTTGTTTACTTAATTCGTACCTTTGGTGGTTATCCTGACGCGGTGGCATTTAGTGTTTTGTTATTAAATATGGCTGTGCCGTTAATTGATTACTATACACAACCACGTACTTACGGCCATGGAGTGAAATAATGATCCTTTCCTCAATGACTAAAAATGGTGGCATTCTTACTGCTTTTGCACTGCTTACCACGGGGGCTGTTGCACTGACACATAGCCTGACGGCTGAGCGTATAAGCGAGCAAGAAAAAAAGCAACTTGCAGAGCAATTACAGCAAGTGCTTGATGCCCATCACTATGACAATCAACTATATAAAGATTGTGTGATCATTACAGATGAACGTTTAGGACCTCGTCCTGAACAGGTTATTTACCGTGCTTACAAAAATAACGAACCCTATGCTTTAGTGATGCGCCATGTCACACCTAGTGGCTACAGCGGCGATATCAACTTACTAACAGCCGTATTTGCTAATGGCGACATTGCTGGCGTGCGTGTCACAAAGCACGAAGAAACGCCCGGTCTCGGCGATAAAGTCGAAATAAAAAAATCGGATTGGATCACCCTCTTTAAAGGCCAAAATGTGCTAGGTGACGATGACACACGTTGGGCCGTTAAAAAAGATGGCGGTCAGTTTGATCAGTTTACTGGGGCAACAATTACCCCTCGAGCGGTCGTTGGCTCAGTCAAAAATGCGGTGCTGTTCGCAAAAGCTGAGTTTGATAACCTATTTGCTGCGCCAAATTCATGCCAAGGAGCACAGTAATGAGCGAAATCAAAACCTTATTTAAAGAGGGTATGTGGGCAAACAACCCCGCCCTCGTGCAATTACTGGGCTTGTGTCCTCTGCTGGCCGTAACATCAACCATTACAAATGCGTTAGGCCTTGGTTTAGCAACCTTACTGGTATTGGTTGGTTCAAACATCACTGTCTCTATTGTGCGTAACTGGGTGCCGAAAGATATACGTATTCCCGTTTTCGTGATGATCATTGCAGGGTTTGTTACCATCGTTCAGCTGCTTATGAACGCCTACACATTTGGTCTGTATCAATCATTAGGTATTTTTATTCCACTGATTGTCACCAACTGCGCAATTATTGGCCGAGCAGAGGCATTTGCCTCTAAAAATACCGTGCCTCTTTCTGCATTCGATGGCTTAATGATGGGACTTGGCTTTATGTTGGTGCTTGTTGTGCTTGGCGCTATTCGAGAATTAATAGGTCAAGGCACGCTGTTTGATGGTGCCGACTTATTACTTGGACCATGGGCAGAAGTACTGCGCATTGAAGTCTTTAGCTTTGACAATCAGTTCTTATTAGCAATTTTACCTCCTGGCGCTTTTTTAGGGCTTGGATTATTGATTGCGGCAAAGAATGTGATTGATACACAAATAAAATCTAAGCAAGTTGTTACTCCAGAAGTAGAAAAAGGCCCTCGAGCCCGAGTAACGAGTTTAACTTAAAGGAGAGCACGCACCGTCACTGCGTGCTTAACACTCACCATGAATAAAGAAAAACGCTACGAGATCCTGTCTCGCCTCCGCGCAGAAAACCCTCACCCAGAAACTGAGCTTGAATACTCAAGCCCTTTCGAGTTGTTGGTTGCGGTTACCCTATCAGCTCAAGCAACGGATGTTGGTGTAAATAAAGCGACCCGTAAGCTTTTTCCTGTCGCAAACACGCCCCAAGCTATTCTTGATTTAGGTCTTGAAGGCCTGCGTGATTACATAAAAACAATTGGTTTGTTTAATTCTAAAGCCAATAACGTTTATAAAATGTGTGAAATTCTGGTCAATAAACACAACGCTGAAGTACCAGAAAACCGCGAAGCCCTTGAAGCCCTACCGGGCGTGGGTAGAAAAACGGCTAACGTTGTTTTAAATACCGCTTTTGGCTGGCCTACCATTGCCGTAGACACGCATATTTTCCGTGTTTCTAACCGCACTAAGTTTGCCATGGGTAAAGACGTCGTTGCAGTTGAGCAAAAACTAGAAAAAGTCGTACCTAAAGAATTTAAGGTCGATGTACACCACTGGTTAATACTTCATGGGCGCTACGTGTGTACTGCACGTAAACCTAAATGCGGCAGCTGTATTATCGAAGACTTGTGTGAGTTTAAAGAAAAAACAGACTAATAAAGTTTGCTTTGCTAATTTAAAAAGTGGTCGCGCTGAATGCGCGGATAATGTCGCTAATGTGTCAGTATAATCGCTAAATTGTGAGAATCTATCGGTATTGCAAACTCACCACTGCTATTTTCCATCCTGAGTTCATTCGCTAATTGTGCCAAACACAGGCTTTGACACAATTAGCTAGGCCTATTATTAAGGGTTTTGGCTCAACTGTTTTTTAATAAAGTCTCGCGTATCTTTTAAAAGCGACACTCTTGCTGGTTCGTGAATATACATCATGTGACCACCGTGATAATAGTAGTAATCAATTTTATCAGCGTTTATACCGTGTCTGCTTAAGGTGTATTCAGCATCAAAAAATGGTGTGACCATATCGTAATATCCAGAGGCAACCATAACTTTCATCTGTGGATTACTGCGAAGGGCATACGATAAATCTGGCGCAGTATTCACGTATTTTGGCTCCCAGCTTTGTCCATCAGGAGCCGTACGCCAGCGCCAATTATCAGATAATTCAGGGTCAGATGGATTTAAGTATTTTCTTTTCCACTGTACGTTTAAATCCGTGTACATATATTTCATGAGTGCTGCTTTGTAGGCCGGTGCTATGGCTTTCGACGCATCTTGCGTAGGATCAGCGGATAGGTCGTCTCTTTCATCAAGCTTATAACGTCCATCGAGCAACCCAACGGCGACGCCCTCGTCACGCAACAACTCTTTAGCAAATCTAAACGCGTTGATGCGCAAATCAGTTCGCTCTATGTATTGTTTGCTAAGGCCTGTATAACGTTGTAATCCCTCAACAATTCGCGCTCTTTCAGCTGTGCTAAGGGTATTACCTTTAAATAATGCGGGCAGCAATTCATCAACGGCAAATTGTCGACTCGCATCAATAAACGCTTCAAAACTTCCTGATGTATCAACTTTTTTATGGTACCAAGCTGTCGCAGCTAATGTTGGTATGTAAGTAATGTAAGATATAATGTTGTCGTCTACATAAGGGCTTGAGCCTTGGTAATCCAAAGCTTGGGACACAAAAATGATGCCATTTACATTAATAAGGTGTTTGTCCATGAGCACTTTAGAAACAGCTGCCGCTCTAGTCGTACCATAGCTTTCTCCTAATAAAAATATTGGCGCATTCCAGCGATTTTCTTTCGTCAGCCACTGCGCGATAAAATCAGCAATGGCGGATGTGTCTTCATTCAACCCCCAAAAGGCTTTGCTTTCAGTTTCACCTAATGCGCGAGAGTACCCTGTGCCAACGGGATCAACAAACACCATATCAGTCACATCGAGAATCGTTTCTGGCGCTTCTTTTAATTCATAAGGAGCAGCCCCTGGATGCGCTGCGTCACTTGGCACAACAACGCGTTTAGGCCCGTAAGCGCCCATGTGTAACCAATTAGAAGACGAACCAGGGCCACCATTCCATATAAACGTAACCGGCCTGTTTTCTTTGTCGTCTGCGACAATGTAATCAAATGAAAAGACAGAGGCGGTAGGTCCTTCGTCTTTGTTCAATAAATAAGTTTCACCGGCTACAACTTTGTATTTCAGTTTTTTGCCATTAAAGGTGCCTTTGTGCTGTGTAACAAATTGAGTGGCTTCTGGTATCAGTTTCTTACTGTTGTTTGAAGCTGATACTTCCTCTGCATATGCCACGTTTATACTCAACGCGCTTAATGTAAATATGACCACTGTTTTGAAATTTTTAAAATACGCCATTCTTTACTCTCTTGGTTGTTTACTTTTATTTTTATCTTTATCGAGTGGGAGTGCTTTTGTCACTCGTTCTTTATCGCTGAGCATTTTTCAATTAGGCAGTCATCCTCCCACGAGTCAAACTTAGAAGCGTGTAAGTCCCCTCTGTTTACACTTGGCAATGATGTAAAAAGTTGCATTATCGTGTTGCTCACTCAGGGTCGCCTCTGTGGTGAATACCCTATGCCATCGGGTCCATTTCCTGTGGGCAGTTCAAATAACGTTTTGCCAGATACTATATCAATAACAAGCACCTTATTTTTTTCATAAGCAAACAAAAACAAAGTACGATCATCAGGATGAAAAACCACACCTTTTGGTCCCGTCCCCTTCTCAAATACGATTTGATGCAATATTTCCAACGAAAAGTACACAAATCAAATAATACATCCACTTCATTTTCTGCTCCCTATTCTTAATAAGCTTAATTTTCGAATTAGGTATAATTAAGCCTCCCCCTCTAAGGAAAATATATTTTTCTGCCTTCCTAACTCAAGTGCGGCGATATAAGTTGCCTGCGTTTAGTTGTATATAATTACAGCAATCTCGCCAGAAAATAAAATATATGTGTTCAAACTCACTATTCTGTTTGCTAATACATAAAACAGTCTCCTTGCTAAGGTATTACTAGTATCGAATGATTGTGAGTGATTCCAACTTGTACTCGAATTAAAAACATTAAAAATGCACAAACTGTCATCTCAAAAGACTCGAAACTAATAGCACAATAATCAAAGTATTAATTTCACAAGCCACCATCCTTTCGTTATGCTGTTGAGTATTGTGAAAATTTTTATGAGAATTGCTATGTTACCTTTACTTCGTATCTTGTTAATTGAGCAAGACCCTGCCACTTTGCAAGAGCTGTCAACGAATCTTGCACGAACAATCCCTAATTTTGAGCGGAGTGATGTTGATATCGATATTATTGAATGTAATGAGCTCAAGCAGGCATTAACATGTGTAGAAGAAGATGGTGATATTCAAGCTGTGGTACTCAGTTGGGATGTACTGAACAATAGCGAACGAACCTATAGTCGCTTTATAGAGCAGTTAAAAGGGATCCGTCTTGAGCTGCCAGTGTATGTTATTGGCGACGATACTAAAGGGTTAGAGATCGTTAACGAGTCAGAAGAAATTGAATCTTTCTTCTTTAAAGATGAAGTAATTTCGGACCCCGAAGCAATCTTAGGTTATATGATCAACGACTTTGATGACAGATCAGAAACCCCATTTTGGACAGCCTACCGTCGTTATGTCGGCGAAGCGAATGATTCATGGCACACACCCGGGCACAGTGGTGGTTCTAGCTTTAGAAATTCTCCCTACATCAAAGATTTTTATCAGTTTTATGGCCGTAATGTATTTGTTGGCGACCTGTCGGTTTCTGTTGATTCGCTTGGTTCATTGTCAGACAGCACCAATACCATTGGCCGCTCACAAGAGTCAGCTGCTGCGACATTTGAAGTTAAGCATACTTATTTTGTCACCAACGGTTCATCCACCTCGAATAAAATTATTTTGCAAACGTTGCTGCGTAAAGGCGATAAAGTGATCATCGATCGCAATTGTCATAAATCAGTACATTATGGCATTTTGCAATCAGCTAGTTTACCCATTTATTTGTCGAGTATTTTAAACCCTAAATATGGCATCTTCGCGCCCCCCTCATTAGCAGATATTAAGCAAGCGATTGAACAGAATACTGACGCAAAACTGCTTGTTCTCACCGGTTGTACCTACGATGGCCTTCTTAGTGACTTGAAACAAGTGGTTGAGTTTGCCCATCAACATGGGATTAAAGTGTTTATCGACGAAGCGTGGTTTGCGTACTCGCTTTTTCATCCAAGTTTACGCTACTACTCTGCCATTCATGCAGGCGCTGACTATGTAACCCACTCTGCACATAAAGTCGTGTCGGCATTTTCTCAGGCGTCTTATATTCACGTAAACGATCCTGATTTCGACGCCGATTTCTTCCGCGAGATCTACAGTATTTACGCCAGTACATCACCTAAGTATCAACTTATTGCCTCGCTTGATGTGTGCCAAAAACAACTAGAGATGGAAGGCTATAAGCTACTGAATGCCTTGTTGAATCATGTCGCAGAGTTCAAGCAACAGATGGCGTCACTCAAGTATATAAAAGTGCTTGGAAAAGAAGATTTTATGGAAATTTTCCCGCATTTTAGTGGCGATAACATGGGTCACGATCCACTAAAAATTCTTATTGATATTAGCGAATTGCCTTATTCATTAAAGGATATTCATAAATTCCTATTGGATGAAATAGGCCTAGAAATAGAAAAATACACGCACAGTACAATATTGGTTTTACTGACACTTGGCGGAACGCGTTCAAAGATCATTCGTCTTTACAATGCATTAAAGAAACTAGACAGCGGAAAAGTAAAACTGGCTACATCAATGAGACGTACACGCTTACCAGAGAACTTACCAGCCATAGACTTAGCATGTATTCCAAGCGATGCGTTTTACGGCGAACGCGAGTCTGTGCCTATTAGTAAGAGTAACAACCGCATTTGTGCCGGATTAGTGACTCCTTACCCTCCTGGTATTCCACTTTTAGTGCCAGGCCAGCATATCACTGATGAGCATATAGAATATCTAAAAGAATTAGCAGGACAAGGACTGACGATTCAAGGGAGCTTTGATGGCGAGATCTATGTTCTTAAAGGTAAGGTGAAAAAGTAAACAAGACTATTAATACCGTCAAGTACCTTATCACTATTCAGCAATGCCTCACGGTATTGCTGAATAGTAGATTAAAAACAGCCCCACACACTACAAAATAAACGAAGCGAGAATGCAATGCTACAATTGAAGAACAAAAAAGCGCTCAGACTTATGCGCGTTGCAGCTCTTATTGTTACTCTCACTAGCATATACATTTTTGCCCCCTGGCAGTTTGCCATATATTACTTTCAGCCACTTCCCGCCAACATTCAAGCACAAACACAAGAGGCTATTGAACAAGGAGTTGATGGCATTATTGTGTATATTCATAAACAAGGAAACCAACCTGAATATTTTGCACAAGGTTGGCATAATCGAGAGCAAAAAATCCCCGCTTATGCGACTGCGTTGTTTAAAATTGGGAGTATCCGTAAGCTGTATGACGCATCAGCTTTAACAAAGCTTGTGTCTGCAGGGCTGATTGATATCGATAAAACACTGGCTGATTATCTTCCATCGTTAGTTGGACGCATTCAAAACGCAGATAAAATCACCTTACGAATGATGGTACAGCACAGAAGTGGCATTCCCAACTACACAGATACTAATAACTTTGATTGGTCAATCGCCTACCCCGATCCGCTAGCTTTGGTGCTAGACACCCCTGCTGACTTTGATCCAGATACAGATTATGGTTATTCCAACACAAATTACCTGCTACTGCGAAAAATAATGTCTACTGTGCTGGGTTATGATCATAACCAATTTATTAAAGATGAAATTTTAACGCCATTGGGCCTAACGCATACGTTTTCATCAGTACATGAAATCAATTTAGTAGATTTGATGAGTGGTTATTACGTGGGTTATGAGAATGATTTTAAAGCACTCGATCAAGGCTATGTGGCGACAGCACAAGATGTAGGCGACTTTATTCTTGCTTTAAACAAAGGCACTTTTTTCAACCAACAAGAGCAAATTTTGTATGCATCACTTTATAAGTATGAACACACAGGTTGGGTATTAGGGTATTCAAGCATTGCTCGTTATTATAAAGATATCGATACAGTCGTTGTGCAGTTTATAAATACTAATGGCGATGATACTGTGATGCTAGCAGAAATAATTTATAATCGAATTATTGATATTTTAACAGCGCAGCAGTAGCTGCGTTATCAAAAATTTGTGAATTTTAAAGAGGATTTAAATGCGTTTATTACACACAATGCTTCGCGTTGCTGATTTAGACAAATCTATCGAATTTTACACGCAAGTATTAGGCATGAAAGAACTGCGTCGTGCAGATAATGAAGAATACCGTTACACACTTGCTTTTGTTGGTTACGGTGAAGAAAAAGACGCTACCGTACTCGAGCTCACCTATAACTGGGATACTGACAGCTACGACTTAGGCAATGCGTATGGCCACATTGCAATTGAGTTTGATGACATTTATAAAGCCTGCGAAGATATTAAAGCTGCAGGCGGTAATGTAAGCCGTGAGCCAGGCCCAGTAAAGGGCGGCACCACTGAAATCGCTTTTGTTAAAGACCCTGATGGTTATGCAATTGAGCTAATTCAGAAAAAAGACTACAGTCAATTTTAATTGTTTTGGCTATTTCAGTCATTAAATTGACTGAAATAGCCACTTTGCAAGCGCCCGTTCAAGCTCTGTGAAATCGATTGGCTTCGCAATGTGATCGTGTATACCTATTTCCATACTTTTTTCGATATCTTCTCTCATTGCATTCGCACTCACTGCGATAATGGGTGTATTAAACCCTTCTTGCTTCAGCAGTGTTTTACTGGCCGTTAAACCATCCATCACAGGCATTTGAATATCCATTAAAATTAACGCGTAGTTATTCATTGATGCCTTATCACAGGCTATTTGGCCATTTTCAGCAAGTTCATAGCTCAAACCTAATTGCGATAAGTATTTCGTAATAACAATTTGGTTAATTGGGTTATCTTCTGCGACTAACAACGGTGTTTTTATGCTTGAAAAGTCGACCGTTATCGCCGTGTCGAGTTGACTTGTTTTTGCTTTGCTAAGCACGTGTGAGTGGGTTTTAAAACTCACCATAATAGTAAATGTAGTGCCTTCACCAAGCTCACTTTTAAGCGTAATTTCGCCGCCCATTAAATCCACTAAGCCTTTACTTATGGCAAGCCCTAAACCTGTGCCGCCATATTCACGCATGATATTACTTTGCGCTTGTACAAAGGGGTTAAACAAAGCGGTTAATTTATCTTCTGCTATACCAATACCTGTATCAGTCACTGTAAATTCAACTGTTGTCGTGTGAGCATCTTTGTCAATGACATTAATTGATAGAGTAATTTCCCCTTCTTTTGTGAATTTAATCGCGTTTGACAGCAGGTTTATGAGCACTTGCTTAACGCGAATTTCATCACATTCGACGTTGACTGCTTTGAGTTGATTAATATTAAGTTGGCAAGCAATCCCCTTAGCATCGCAGCTGGGTTTAAATAACACAATGAGATCTTGGCATAGCGCGATTAAATTACATTCTCGCGTATCGAGTTCTATTTTATTTGCTTCAATTTTTGAAAAGTCGAGTATGTCATTAATCACTGTGAGTAACACATCGCTGCAGTTATTAATTTGTCTCACAAAATCAGCTTGTTCTGGATTTAATTGGCTTTTTTTCAACAACTGTAAGAAACCAACAATCCCATTCATTGGTGTTCTAATTTCATGGCTCATATTTGCTAAAAACTGGCTTTTAACTTGCTCAGAATGCTCCGCCCTAACCTTCTCTAGCTGTAAAGAAGTGATCTGAATATCAATTGTTTCTGCCATGCTATTAAGTGACTGAGCTATATCTTTAAACTCTTGATAATGGAAATCATCGGTTATTTTTTTGTAATTACCACATGCAAACTCCCGACTCAGTGCAGTAATACGATTAAGTGGATTATGCAAACGTTGCGTTAACCAATGAACCAAAAACAATGACACAACTGAAAGGCCTATAATTAACAAGCCTCCAGCTATCGCTGTTTCCTTTACCGCATTGGTATATGCAGTTTCAGCTTCATTAATTCTAAAGTGTAATGCTGTTCGTTCATTATTAAACAGCACATTACTAATCGACGCACTTCCTGTTAGTAACGCCGTGCTTTCTACGACCCCTAAACTGTATAAAACATGATCTTGCACGGTAATTTGTACTTGTTTACCTGATTGGTAAGTAGGCTGCTCATTGTGAACAGCAAGCCACTTTAATGCTTCAGATAACGGAATGAACGACACTAATAACCCCGTTTTTCGGATTGGTTCACTTAACGAGTCTTGTTCATGTAACAGCGTTGAAGTAATTGCTATTAATGCATTTTGTTTGGCTTCTGTTTGAAAGAGCAATTCATTCAACTGCGGCTTATTAATTACTTGAATGCTATTTTGATTGTTCGAGATCTGCGCACTATCAAGAATACTTTTTGTTAGTGCGTAATTTAGCGTTAACGATGTTATTGGGTAACCTTCAACAATAAAGCCTTGATTATCTAAAACAATTGATGCAATTATTTGTGGGTTATCTGTTACAAATTGCTGTAATTGAACCAATGCAAATTGCGAATACACCACGGTATCTGGAAGCTCAGCTATCGCTTTTGTGCTACTTAATAACTGACTATTTTTTTCTAATTTGAAGATCAGTTGTTCCAAGCTTGCCGCGTTATTTCTTGCCTGCCATTGTAAGCTTGTTTTAGCTTGTTCAATCGAGTTTAAATAAAAACGCCCGATCATCAAGCCTGCCAGCACCAAAAGCGGAATAATAACCAGCAATAATACACTTGCGAATAATGCTTGGCTAAACCGTGGGCTGTTCATTGCACCTCTTCATTCGCAATTGAGCGCTCTGCGAGTCCCTGCATAAATAAACCTGCTTGTTCGGCAGTCAGCGCACCACTGCCATAACGAGAAAAGCCTTTTGTTAACACTTCCCATGCAATTATCATCGCAGCCGATGATGGCATTGGTTTGGTGTGTTGCAAAGCAGCAAGCAAGGTAAGTAACGTATCATCGTTTTGCTCTAAAAGCTGCGTTAAAACTTGCGTGTTCACTGGGATATCGTGAAGTTTTTGCCAAATTAAATGCTGAAATGGTGCATGTTGCACAGCCTTTGCAAACTTAATTAAGTTGTCTTTATTAGGGCCCTGTAAACTATTATTCGGAAAAGCTAAAACAAACGTTGAGTAGTACGGCTGCATGAAGTGACCATTCAGTTTTGGTAGTGGTTGTACGGCCAACTGCTCCCCCAGTGCTTCTTTGTAAGTATTGAGGGACCAAGCACCATTTATAATAAATGCAGCCTGTTGGTTTTGAAATGCGGCATGTGAACAGCTGTAATCACACTCTCTGTCCACGATACCTTGCTGATTTAAATCCCATACATATCGCAAAGCTAATTGCATTGCTGATGTATTCAACTGTACTTTGTCATCAACAATCAGGTCGCCTTCAAATGCGCTTAAAAATGGAATAAACCAATACATTTCCATAAAACTCCAAGTGATTAGTTTCACCTGTTCAGGCAGCATAGGTTTTAGTTTAATAATATCCTGCCAGTCATTTATTTTTTTCTTTACGTACCGAGTGTTATAAAAAAGCAGTAAATGATTACCTTGAATAATGGGAATGCCGAGTAATTGACCATTCACTCTTGTTGTATCTAAAGTGCGTTTATCTGTTGTTTCAGCTATCAGTGATTCGGGAATAACACTAAAATTAGCGTATTTGTTCAGACCCAGATGGTCAGCAGGAAAAATTACGGCATCGGTGGTTGTCGCACTATTGGCTTGAACAAGCCGTACTTTTAACGCTTTTTGGTCAACCAACACAGAATCAACCGTTAATTCTGTTTGCTCAGCCAGCTCACTTAACAGTTGATTGAAGTTATCATGCTTCATTGTATAGGCCAGCTTAATTGTCGTGGCATAACACGGGAACATTGCCAACAGCACTACCAACCCAAATACTCGCCACACGCTCGTATCTACTTAATAAACAGAAAATTATAAATTTAGTTAAGCACACTTGTTTACAATTGCCTAGCTTAATCAGGGGTTTTCTTACATCTCAACGTTGTGATCACTAAACCAACAATTGCAAAACAAATTAACCAAATAATACCATTCCGCTTAATTAAGAGGTCTATTTTGAGGCAATAAAACCGCGTTGATAACAAGGCAAAAATTTAGTTATTTAGTTGTTCTCGGCAATTGCTCCTGCATTGCTCTACCTCCTGCATCCATGCAGTCGTAAATCAGAAATTTTTAACGCAGGTAGCG
>NZ_JACDWU010000149.1:0-267 GCF_016464045.1 Pseudoalteromonas sp. bablab_jr011
TTGTCGGATAGACGACACCTGTTACCAAGTGTCGCCCTCCTAAGAACCGTACGTGCAACTTTCACTGCATACGGCTCAAGCCTTCACGAAGGCACCTAATTGGTACCCAGCAACTTATAAAGCAGAGAGATTAGGTTCATTCCAAGAGTTGCGGCATTGCCTCTTTGCTTTTCTCTTTGCCAAGTATTCTTGGTATAAAGGATCAAAAGGCGTAGCTTCACTCCTGATTTTCACATGTCTCTCTATTGGCACCTTAGCTATTTGAAA
>NZ_JACDWU010000016.1:0-11338 GCF_016464045.1 Pseudoalteromonas sp. bablab_jr011
AGCAGTACATTGAAAATCAAAACACACCGCCAAGTGAAAGAGCCGTAAAAACTTCACGCGCTTTAAGTCAGAAAAAAGACTAGTTACCTCTTGCTTGACTCGCCCTTGAAAGGGTGAGATTGCGCAAGCCTAATGTTCAAATTAACCCCAGCTTGAACTAGCTATTGATAGAATTGGCTTAACGATAATGCTGTGAATTTTGATTGCAACATATGTGCACGCCAGTAATATAAGAATGATATCCATAATCTCCTCCAATGCATTTGACCGAAAACGCAGAACTAAAAATAAGTAGATCTGTATAGCGGTCGCATCGAATGAGATTTCGATTCCTATACAGAAGAGTATCCCGTATAGGAATTGGTTAGGTATTTGTGAAAGAATCACTTCAACCGTCTTAATACCAAGAAGGTATTAACGCTGAGATTTAACTTCAACAGCTAGAAGCCACTTTAAATACCAATAGGCATAATTATGCATAGTGCAAAAATCAAGGACCTAAAAGGTAAAGTGGATTGAGAAATCATTATTGGAAATTTGTATTCCGATAATGACTCAGAAGAGTGGTTGTTACGTTGATAGTCTGTGTTGATTGGTTAACCCTAAAGGCTGAACCTCTAGGGTTATAATCAATATAATTGCTTATAAATTTTTAGTCAACAATACAAAAGATTAAATTTCCCGAAATAAGGCAAACAACATTTGATTAATTGAATAAGTGTGATTAATTGAATAAGTGTGATTAATTGAACAGTGATTAATTGAATAAGTGTGATTACCAAGGGATACTGACGGTATAAGTACCAAGCGATTTTGACGTAATCACACTACTACAGATTAATCGTTAGTGTAGTAAATCTCTTCGATAAACTCGCTTGGAAAACAAACATCATTAATATCTGATGTTATTGGTGGGCTATATTCGTAATCTTTTTTGAATAGTGCCAATTCACCCACATCCTTTAAATCATCAATATCAGCCTTATTTAAGTAGCTATGAATAAATAACCGTTGCTCAGCGCGTGTCATCCCAACAAACAGCAAACGTCTTTCCTCATCGATTGGTGACTGCATATTTGGCATCGTTTCCTGGATAACATCAAAAATAGCCACATTAGTCCACTCTAGACCTTTAGAGCCATGGTATGTGGTTAAAGTTACCACTGATTTATCAATTTCAGATTTACTGTTTTGCTCTTTAATTTTATCTGAGTAAAGCTTGATTCTTTCGAACCAAGAGCCTGTTTTTGTCTTGAGCCCTTCAAGAAGTAATGTTTCAACAGCGCATTTATTCAGCTTGTCGCCTTTTGAGCGGCGCTCTATGATGAAATCAATCAACAAATCAATTCTGGTGTTTATCTCTTTGGAATCATGAGTGTTTTCAAATAAATAATAATTTGAATAGAACATTTCAAAAGCCGTTCCATTAATTGATTGACCGTAATTATTTAGATATGACTCAATATCAGAATTACTCTTGATACTTTCAGAAATTAAAGGAATTAGGTTCTCATCCTCTTTTAAGTACCCTAAAACTTCTGACAAATGGTAGTGTGCAAACTTATTTAAAAAATAAGAACACAGTTTAATTACAAAATCACCAGCGCTTGTTTTAAAAATACTTGTTTGATTGTTTCTTGAATACGCTACTTCATGTTCTATCAGAAACTCTTCTATTGAGTCCAATGCAACATTAGTTCTGCTTAGGATCGCCCACTCACCATCATATTTACTGTAGTTCTCCAAAAATGTTAACAGCATACTTTTTTTAAATTTATGTATGTATGTTTTAACAGTGCCACCAATTTCCTTCCCCGAAACCATACCTTTGGGAATTCTATCTTTATTAAATTCTATTAGATTTTTACTGGCATCTATTATTTCAGGTCTACATCTAAAACACTTTGCAAGCATATGAATATTGGGTTTAAATTCATCTTTAAACTTAAGCATTGTTTCATAACTTCTAGCGCCTCTCCATGAGTAGATACTTTGATCATCATCTCCAACAGGTGTTAGATTAATCCCTCCGCGCCCCTGCAGGGCAATCCACTCATATTGTAGTAAATCTGTGTCTTGAAACTCATCAATCATTAGGTCTGTACAATTTAATAGCGGTATTTCCCCACTTAAAGTTCCTTCTACCGCGCGCCTGGTTGCGTCATCTAAGTCATAAAGGTGGTTCTTTATCTTTAACTCTTGATAACATTCTTTAACTAGCTTAACAGCGTCTTTATCAAACCCTTTTTTTTCATCTAATGGCTGATCATTCAAAATGCTCGTAATGTCATTGAATGTTACTTTTAACTCCGGTAGTAGGTGCTCATTTTCGATGTAATTCTTCAACCTATCAATAAAGTTGAAGTATGTTGCTCCAATTAGTAGCTTACCTTGCATGAGTTTCTTTGTTTGGTTAAGAAACTGCCTGTGAAATGTAGTTACAGAAACTCTATTTATTGATGATTGTGGAAGAGCTATTTCCAACCTTTCTTGCATTTCGTTGACGGCCGCATTTGTAAATGTAACGAGAATAACCTTCCTGTCATATGATTTTTTTAGTACGTTTTTTACTTTTTCAATTAATGTTTTTGTTTTACCACTACCTGCTGTAGCAAGAATCAAAGAGTGATTATTAACATCGTTAGCTGCTGATTCTTGCTCTAATGTCATCGTCAATGTTAGCTCTCCAACGTTCTTTTGATTCGTAATGATTCAGCTATGTAATTATTTGCCTCTAGATTGTCAGCCAAATCTAATAGCTCTGCTTTTTCTTCCTTTGTAAATGAGCTCAAATTGGAATTTGTACCTAGAGACAAGATATTTTCCGCTTTTAATAATGCATCATTGCTCATTTCTGTATTATCAAGAACTTGCCTTAATCCAACCTCTTGTGACTCGGTCCTAGTGACTTCACCACCAGCTACAGGATGTAGGCCAGAAGGGTTTCTCTCTTCAATTGAATTTTCTCTATTGCTAACCATCGCTGCTTCACCAGCGTTTGTTTCATTAAAACTTAGGTTCTCAGAACTAGAGTTGTTCACAACTGAACTTTCATCTGAGTTAGATTGTTCAAAAGACTCACCTTTCTGAGAAGAATTAGAAGCAATTAACTGTGATTGAGTCTGCACATTATCACCGCTTGTGTCAGGTTTTAGACTAGGCTCAGCAACAATAGAACCACCACTTGCCGATGCCTGAAGGTTTTCTGATTGGTCTGGACTCACAGGACTGCTTTGCAACTCTGGACTAGCTGTGCGGTCACTTAAACCGCTCTCACTATTTAACGTACCGCCAGTATTTACCGATGCCTGAAGGCTTTCTGATTGGTCTAGACTCACAGGACTGCTTTGCAACTCAGGACTAGCTGTGCGGTCACTTAAACCGCTCTCACTATTTAACGTACCGCCAGTATTTACCGATGCCTGAAGGTTTTCTGATTGGTCTGGACTTACAAGGCTGCTTTGCAACTCTGGACTAGCATTGCGATCAGTCGAACCATTCTCACTATTTAACGTACCGCCACCACTTGCCGATGCCTGAAGGCTTTCTGATTGGTCTGGACTCACAAGGCTGCTTTGCAACTCTGGACTAGCATTGCGATCAGTCGAACCATTCTCACTATTTAACTTACCGCCAGTACTTGCCGATGCCTGAAGGCTTTCTGATTGGTCTGGACTCACAAGGCTGCTTTGCAACTCTGGACTAGCATTGCGATCAGTCGAACTATTCTCACTATTTAACTTACCGCCAGTACTTGCCGATGCCTTAAGGCTTTCTGATTGGTCTGTACTCGCAGGGCTGCTTTGCAACCCTGGACTAGTGGTACTGCCAGTAGAACCAACCTCACTATTTAATGTGCCGCCATTACTTACTGAAGCCTGAAGGTTTTCTGATTGTGTGCCCACTAAAGAACGACCTGAATCTGTAGTATTCGGATAAGAATCATCTTTTGTGCCAGAATATTGGTAGGTATCAATACGATCCCTTGAATCATTGCCTGCAATCGATGACTCTTTAGATAGAACATTCCCGCTTTCATCTTTACCAGTACTGTTAACCCCACTATTTACCTCACTTGGCTTGATAGGGGTTTCTTCTATTTCTTCACCACGGTTATTATCAACTGATAAGCTTTTTGGTGTTACGCTCAGTGCATTCTGTTGTGTGACAGAGCTCTTATCATAATCACTTTCATTTACAGACTGTTGCGGCACTGAGGCTTCGCTTGAATTAAGGCTGTTTACAGGTGGATTTGCTTCTTTAGTACCGGCATCACTATAATTCGGTGTGAAGGCAGTTGTGATCGCTTCACTTAATGTTCTTTGTGCTTCTGGAGCTGTACTTAGTAAGTTGTTTATTGTAAGTAGATCTCTCATGTCATCATGAGAAAGATTTCTTGGAGTATCGCTTGTGCCATAAAGGGCGTTCGCGGCAAACTCCTTCGCTTTACTAGAAACACCTTCTGAGTGAATTGCGTTATTAATTACTTGGCTTTCATGCTCCTTAGATGCACTTGATTCATACCCATTTTTAGTTTGCTCATCTGAAGTAATAGAAGCAATTGTATTAGTTAGTGTTTCTGCCTCGCTATCTTTACCTGCAATTAAAAGTGCATCCCTCATCTTATTCAGATCTTCCATTGTTTCAGGGGTGATGTTAGTAAAGTCAGGAATACTAAATTCTCGACTAGAAACTTGTGCTGATTTAAAATTATCTAAATTTCGATCATTAAGTTCCTTAAAGCTAACTCCTGATGTATCACCAGTTGCATTAAAGTTTGCTAACGCATATTTAGCTATCTCTTTGGCATCTTGGTCATAATTTCCTTTGGTAATACCATCAACAAGACCTTGGCCACTAGGTTTCGATCTGTTTTCAGTTCGATCTAAATTTTCTCTCTCATTTAATCCAGCAAACCCAGCCATTGAGCTAGCTTGAGAGTCGTAGTTTACTGATTCCAAACTACCTTTTTGACTTGGCTCATCTTTATACCTTGATGGGTTGTACTGAGGTTCTAAACCTAACTGTGGGGATAACTCATTTAGCGCTTCTAAATGACGAGCGTATTTAGCATCATTAATACCTAAGAAACTTTCATCTCCTTTCGTGGCTGCAATTACGTCCTCAATTTGACCATCATCAAGGTTTGCCAATGCTGAGTATGCCGCAATTAACTCACTACTCTTCAGGGCATTATTAATTGATTCATTCTCTCTCATCTCCTGTACAGCTGAGATATTTTCTTGAGCATTTCTGTAAGGGTTATTAGGTTGCGTTGAAGCAAGAAGAGCTGAGTTTGAATTTAAACTTTCATTGAAGGCAGCTAGAGACTCAGGGCGCATTGCTGTTTGAACAGCCCCAGCATACATTAGTGTTTCATTTGGAGATAAGCGTTCACCATTAATAATCGAACCTTCACCATTTGCTGCGCTAGTTAGTAAGTTTCTAATAGCTTCTGGTGTATTGTTAGATAAAACACCAAAACCCATTTCAATTAGATTCGAATTAATACCTTCACCATTACCAGACTTCTTAAACTCATCCGTAACAGCCTCACCCACTGAAGAGGTGAATAGTGAGCCAATAGAACTAACTACACCGCCAGATAATTCATTAGATTCTGAGCCTAATACTTTTAATGATCCAAATGCATGCGCTAAATTATTTGCATTTTTATCTTCTGACTCAGAAACAACATCCTCACCCTTAGCTTTAACAGCACCTGTACCAGATGCCCCTCTACTACTAACCTCGTTTTGAGATTGCTCTTTGTGTTCAGCAAATGCTTGTGCATTACGCTCATTATTGAACATGTTTGTTGGATCAGTCTTTATGCCACTATTTACATCATTACTTAAAGTGTTGGTGTCTATGCCAGTATTATCTTCAGGTTTTGGAATATGTGAATTATCACTCGGTTTATATCCATTCAATTGGTCACTAAGTGAAATTAGGCTCGGCGCTTGTAGTGTTTCACCTAATTCTCTCATTAAGCCTGCAGAAGCTCCTCTTTCGGTATTAGCTTGTTTAAGTGCTGTAACTCCAGTTGAAAGAGGAAGTTGGTTACCATTATGGTCTGTAGACAACACTTCAGTATTTCCAGACATTCTTGCGATTGCATCAGTAACCGTATTGGCCAAAGCAATATTATTTTTTTGGCTTTCCGGTAATCTCGCGTTATCACCTTTATTTACCTGCTCTTTGTGGTAGTCGAACCTATCTCCCAACTCAGAAATTAAAGCACTTCTCTTGTCACCAGATAAACTATTTAAGCCTTCATCACCAATCAAACTACCTAAAAGAACATGCTGCTGCTCATCTGAAAGTGTTGAAACAATTGAGCCGATTGATGCTTTATTTGCTCCTGTGGTTGAGTTTTGAACCTCACCCGCATTCATTTGCGTCATTACTTTTGAAGCGGAGCTAGCTGTATTCCCCTCAGCTTCAAGGGCTTGAGCTTGAAGCATATTTGTATGAGCATTTGTAACAGCTTCCTGTCGGGAAACCGCCTCTTTACTTGCAACTGAGTTATCACTGCTCGATGATTGAGCCATTTTTACTGCATTCCCCCAGTTAGCTTTTATCGATTCAGAAACTTGTGCACGTTCGTCCTCTGACAATCTTTCTGAGGCGCCTACTTGCTTTTGTGATGCCGCTTTTGCTGTGATCGCTGCTTTCGCATCAGCACCTAAACCAAACCCTGCTATTGATGGAGCCCCCTTTGCTACCATGCTTGCCGAGCCCTGTAGTACGTGATCATATGCATCAGATAAACTCATGTTATTTTCAGTTGCATATGCTGCGGTTTGTGCCGCTAAGAAAGCTTCGTCCTCTGATAATTGTGAAGTATCCACACTCTCAAATGACTCTCCTTGTTTATACCCTTTGATTGAATCTAAAGTAGCAGATTTACTATCAGTGGCAGTTTTTTGTAATGTTTGGCTAGCGGCTTCAGTATTTGCCAATTGAGTATTTCTAGAGCCAATCGCTGACAACTCAGCTGATGACTGTTTAAGGTAACCCGAGGCTGGCCCTGCGCCACCCGGATTAATACTTACATCATTTCGTTGTCCACCATTCAGTTGAGCTTGGCTCCATTGCCCATATGAGGAATGAACATCACTGGCTTGCATAGTAGTATCACCTTGACTTGCTTTACCTCCATTTGCAGATGTTGTGACATCCGGTGACAATTTCTTTGAATCAATATTTGTATCAGGAGACGTCTTATTAGATACACCCATCATGGTGTGAACACCCCTATGCAGTATATATAAAGTGAGCATAGGAACTGCAGCAGCTAAACTACTTGCCACTGCAATAAATGATTCGATTGTTGACATGCTATGCCCCCACATACCAAATGTGATTGCACTTACACCACCGCCACCAGCTGACACTGATGTAAATCGACCTTGAATAGCAAGTAAAGTAAAAAGGTTAACCGCACTCATGGTTACCGGCCACAAGTTAACCCACACAGTTACCCCAAAGAACATAGCAGCTGATTTCATAGCTTCAGCACCCATTACAAGCATGATTGCAATAACTGGGATCAAGAAAAACACAAAGGCCTCAATGAAGGTTGCAAAACCAATTGATAGCTCCAAAGCTAGGTTTCTATCCGCGGCCATTTGGTAATGTCGCTGAGACTTTGTTTCTATTAAAGTAAGTTCAGAGCGGAGCCCTTGCATATCCCCACTTTTTGCAGCAGCTTCAGCAAAAACATTTGATAAATACCTTCCCGTCGCTAAATGATATGCATTCATTGTCGCGCTTAATGCAGAAATCGATTCCGCCCCGGCTTCAACATCTTGTGGTTTTACATTTTCTTTCTGCAAAAACCTGTCAGTCATCTCTCTGAAACTTGAGCTATCAAAGTAACTTTTGAGCTTCAAGTATGCGTTTGGGCATGTTAATAGCTCCATGGCAGGAGTGTCTATTTGAATATAAGTGCTTCTTGATGGTGTATTAATTCTTATAGACTCAAGGAAGTTTTCCATTGGGGCATTTTTTATTTTGTCAGCATTTAGCTCAGCGTCATTGCCACCAACTTGAAGATCCCAAATTACACAGTCTTGAAGGTAGTTCATTGTAGATGTTTTGATTCTGTACCTTTGGTCATCAACACCTGAATCTAGCTCTTCAGAGCCCATATATCCAAATTTATCAAGCGCCACTAGTGCCCTCATTGGATCGAGAAATTGACCAGCCTGATAACCATCCGGTGAGGCGAATGAATCTTCATAATCTCGTGACAGCCCATACATTCCTGAGGTCATCATTGCAATAACAGCAGCTATGCCAGGTGCATCATTCACATAATACACATCTCCAGTTCTTACCGACTCAATAACAACATCTACTTTAGAAAATGGACCACACAAGACCATGAACATACAAAGCCCAATAAACCAAGATAGTACTGGGTTAGAGTTTGGGTTGATCCAACTTTTTACTACAAGAGTCATCAGTGAAAGTAGAGCTGTAGCACCAATCAAAATATGCAAAGATGAAAAGCCAAAATCAAACATTCTTCGAAGGCCCATTAGAACCTCATACATGAACGCTGTTTCACCGATTGAGTAAATTGTAAAATCCATAAAAAAAGCCAGAATATTGAGTCTGGCTTAATCTTAAAATTGAAAAAAATTTTAAAAGCGTGATTTTCAACTGAATTTCAGTATTTTTTGATTAAAATACCTTTTTCTCAAAATAAACGCTTATATCCCCAATTTTATGGTCTTTGTAGTAGCTAATATTTATCGAGTTACCCATCATGCTGACAGATACGGGAAAGGCGGGCTCTTCTGTAGACATAAAACCTAGAAAACCATTCTGATTAACAACGTAGTCTCCATGTGAATTTTTTACCGGGTTAAAGTCACCGTCGAGTAATGCAGTCTGCCCCTTTCTAAAAGCAAACAACTCACTTAGTGTTACATCAAATGCAAACGTATCGGGCAAACAATCAATTATTTCTTTTGGCAGTATATTGACTGCTCGATTGCTTATTGAACCATCAGTCACGGATACCTGTTCCAAAGATTTTAGCCACAGCTTACGATAGTCTGTTCGATTAAAGATATTAAACTCTGACCCTGGTAAAAATGGCAAAACATCTATTGGGATTAATTTTACTTTTGCCGAGCTATGCTTGTTATGAGTAAAGTTAATATCTAGGACAGCTCGATAGAATTTTACACCTGAAACCTCTATCACAAGAAAAAAGTAAGGCTTACCTCTTGATAAATCATCTACGCGATTAATATAGCTGTTTCGTACTCCATAGTAGTTTTTCGGACCCCAAAACCAATCATTGAACTCAATACCATCGTAGTCCCCTTCACTAATTAATTCATCAAAGCTAAGGTGCATTGTAACTTGCTTAACATCTGCAAACGGATATTGACTGAAAGGTGATGCCTCAATGTTCCCCATATATTCTTCAGATAAATTGGACGTCTGCCCATTTAATACATTTTTGAAGTTCTCTATGCTTTCTCTGTATGCATCCCACATATTTGAATAAGGCAATAAGTCACTATTATAGTCTTTTACTCTCACTCTAGACTTTTGCAATTCGGATAGTAGTAAGTTTTTAGTAAAATCAATTTCTAAAACTTTTGGAGATAACCCAGTCAAGAGCTGGAGTGTTAGCATCGATACACCTACTTTAAATTCTGGCCAGTGTGCAGTTTTTCCAATCGATGGAAATTGAGGGTTTACATCTAACAGATTTGAATCAAGCTGCGCACACTCTTCATTTCGAATATTTACTCCATTTGAGATACTTTTACGAGAGTAACTTTGGGCTGCAACTAAAGCGCGGATGTTCAATACTTCTGAGAGCTTAAGGCCACCATAAATCATTTGGCCTTCACTAATTTGAGGTTCTTTGATTTTATAGTCTGATATTGTCACTAGGTTAGATAATTTGCTTTGGATTTCAGCAAAGAACTTATATTCAAACACCTTTTCTTTGAGCCTTTTTTTCATTGATGATTGTTTTGTTTCGACGCCATTAAACAGAAATACTTCGTCATAAATCCTAATAGTATTCTTATTAGCAATTAACTCAGGACCTTCAGCTAACTCAAAAGTAGCCGTTGCATTAAGGGTACTTTGCTCTTGCTTAATGTTTAGCTCTTTAAGTTTTGCCCTTATATTTGGCAATAATTGATTGCCGCTTATAACATTCGTGTTGAGGTTTACTTTTGCTTGCTCCACAGCTTTTTTGTGAAGTAAATACTCTATTACTTGTGCGTCGTACTCAGTGGTATTATCGAGCGTTAAATTGACACTAACCTTTTCTGCACCATAAGCACTCCCGATCGCATGGAATACAATCGATATAAAAGCCCCATTTGCTAGCGCTTTCAATAAATTCATTAAAACGACCTCCAATAACTAAAACTGTATTAATCATTTCATAAATTTCATTTCGTGCAGCGGTTAAAAACAAAACTAAATATCAATTATTTACAATAGGTTATAAAAAAACCTCATTGTGTTTTTTATATTTTCACAAACCTGCATTCAATAATTTATACTTTTCAGCTTGAAGGAGGATTTATGAAATTTGTATTTTTACTAGTCATTTTTGTATTGAGCCATGGCGCTCATGCGGCTGATACTGTCAGAGTTATCAAGTTTAAAACTATCGGCCTCACGGTTAATGAGTACAACATTGCAGATTTAATATATAAAGAAGCAGCTCAAAAGCTAGGCGCTTATTTCATTGTTAACAATTCTCAAGCGGGTTTATCAAGCTACAGCGAGAAGGCCAACATCTTACGATCTATTTCTGTTAGTATTGTTGACTATACAATCGAAGATAGTGAAGTGATTGCGACCATACGCTACGATCATGCAGCTTTAGAAGTTGTAACGGAGAACTACAAGTTATACATGAGGAACAAGAAAAATTCCGAAGAAATAGTTAACGCGGAGATAACTGAATTTTGTCAAAAATTCTCATCTAACTATTTAGAAATCAAGAACACTCTTTCTAGCTCAGAATTCAACTATTCAACAGCCCCTTCAAAGGGTGATGAGCTCCTTAAACTATCAAAAAAGTCTGACTCTATAAGTCAGTTATTGATTAATGAATGTAATTTATAGGAAATCTTTTAATACTTCTCTTTAACACCTATTTCCAAAAGGGCGGCTTTCTGCCAATAGCTAACCTTCAAGCGTAACTCGTTTCTGTCGGATAGACGACACCTGTTACCAAGTGTCGCCCTCCTAAGAACCGTACGTGCAACTTTCACTGCATACGGCTCAAGCCTTCACGAAGGCACCTAATTGGTACCCAGCAACTTATAAAGCAGCGAGA
>NZ_JACDWU010000150.1:0-113721 GCF_016464045.1 Pseudoalteromonas sp. bablab_jr011
GAAGTCTTTAGCTGTACCACCGTATACTTTTGCAAGTACGTTAGTGATTGCTGCAGTTAGGGTAGTTTTACCGTGGTCAACGTGGCCGATTGTACCAACGTTTACGTGCGGTTTTACGCGTTCAAACTTTTCTTTTGCCATGACGGAACCTATCAGTTTTGTGTATCTAGATTACATATGAAAATAATCCACCGAGGGTAGATTAATTTAATTTTTTCAAATTTCAAATAGTTTTTTCTGACAGATAAAGGGAGATAATAAGATAAGTTCTCGATACTGGTGCTGATAGGCAGATTTGAACTGCCGACCTCACCCTTACCAAGGGTGCGCTCTACCAACTGAGCTATATCAGCAACACCAGAGTCTGGAGCGGGCAGCGGGAATCGAACCCGCATCATCAGCTTGGAAGGCTGAGGTAATAGCCATTATACGATGCCCGCATAGGAAACTGTTCTTAAACTACCTCTAACCGTCAAGAATAAAGTGGTGGAGGGAGCTGGATTCGAACCAGCGAAGGCTGAGCCGTCAGATTTACAGTCTGATCCCTTTGGCCGCTCGGGAACCCCTCCACGAAAATTCTTTACTAAGTCACTTCCGGTAAAAGGAAAGTGGTGCCGACTATCCGAGTTGAACGGATGACCTACTGATTACAAGTCAGTTGCTCTACCAACTGAGCTAAGTCGGCACTGCTTTAGTACGGGGCGAGATTCTAAGGTAAGGTTTATTGGGATGCAACAATAAAATTAAAAAAAGTGTGAATTTATGTGTTAAACGCTCACAATTCAGGCAAATCCACGGTTTTTTACTGTTTTATTGTTAATTCACGCCAATAATTCAGTCCTTTAAAAACCAAGACACTATCAAATTGACTGCCAGAAAATAGATCAGCAAGTAATTTTCCATAGCCACCGGCAAATAATAAACAACAATTTTGCTGATCAACATGCTGAATAGCTTGCTCAATTGCCCCCATTGTCGCAACGAGCGCGCCATTTTTTAAACCATTAGGTGTATTACACCCTAAATCGGTGGCAAAAGGGGTGTGCTCATCGTCAAAAACGCGCTGAGTATTTTGCGTTAATGAGCGGGTCATTAAATCGAGCCCAGGCACAATCCAACCACCTAAGTGCTGACCCTCTTTATTCAATACATCAATTGTGGTCGCTGTCCCCGCATCAACAATAACACAATCTTTCTCTGGGTATTCAGTGTATGCAGCGATGACAGTAAGCCAGCGATCGATCCCCAAATTTTGATACTGCTTATAAGCACAGGTTAATGTTGCAAGCTCAGCAGTTACTTTAGCTTCGAAATAAGGAATTGCATGTTGTTGTGCCTGCGCAAATAGTGGCATAAGTCGCTCTGTGCTCCCCACACACGCATAAACCATGTCTGTAACATGCGACCATGGAATGGCATTGAGCTCACATGCTTGATAACGCTCATTATCAAAAAGTACGGCCTTAATTGCCGTATTACCCACATCGACCAATAATCTCATAGTTCAGCCTTACGCAGTGATATTTCACCACCGTAATAACTTTTAACCTCACCATCTTGGCGAATGCGAACGCCGCCTTGGTGATCAATCCCCTCACATATACCGCGCCAACTTCGATGGCCTGTATTGAGCTCCACACATTGACCTGCAAATGCGTTTAACTGATTCCATTGTTTATACATGTCATTTAAACCTGTTTGACGGTATTGCGCCAAACGTTGCTCAAGGTAAAAGCACAGATACGCCACGAGTTTATTTTTCTCAAGGCCTTCTACATGTTGGCTCAAGTCTGTCCATGCTTGATCAATATGCTGGCTGACACTGTCTGGCATATGCACGTTTATACCTATGCCGATAACCAACTGACATGGTCCTTGAGGTTGACCATCAAGCTCAACCAACACACCCGCTAGTTTTTTTCCGTCTAAATAAATGTCGTTTGGCCACTTTAACTCCACATCCAGTTGATAAAGTGCCTTTAAGGTATCGTATACCGCAAGTCCAACAGCAATCGACACACCCAGTGCAGCTTGTAAGCCATCGTCTAGACGCCAAAAGTAGCTAAAATATAAGTTTGCACCAAATGGCGATTGCCAAACCCGACCTCGTCTGCCTCGTCCTGCTTGCTGCATTTCTGCAACGAGTACAGTGCCAGAGTCTAATGGGGTGTCACTCTGAATACGGCGCATTAACTCGCTATTGGTCGAATCAATAATTGACTGCACTTCAACGCATGCGGTGTTTCCACCGAGCTCAGCATAATAGTCATTAATTTTACTTCTATGCAAAAGCCCCGCGCTATTATTCAGGCGGTAGCCTTTCCCTGTCACTTTAAAAATATCCAATCCCATTTCTTGTAACGAGTGAATATGTTTTCCAACTGCGGCCCTGCTAATTCCTAGCTGCTCACCTAATTGCTGACCCGAAATAAAACCACCTGAATTGAGCGCATTTAAAATTGCGAGTTTATTTCCATCTGGCGCCTTCATATTTGTGACTCCAAGTGAATATGACATTCGTGATCGGCATTCATTAAGCGCACTTCATGTTGCAAAGCAATGTGGTATTTTTGCCACACGTGTTGTTGCACATAATTCACCATGGCAATCAGGTCATCGCCGGTGCTGTTGCCATGATTAACTAACACCAAAGCTTGCTGCTGATGTACTTCAACGCCCGCAATACGGTGACCTTTTAAGCCAGCCTGTTCAATTAACCAACCTGCAGCTACTTTGTGGTGTTGTGCGTCGACAAAATAATGGGGCATATCTGGGTAGCTTTTTAATAAGTCAGCGAGTTGCTCATTGCTAATCACAGGGTTTTTAAAAAAGCTACCTGCATTAGCAAGTTCACTTGGGTTAGGTAACTTACTATTTCGAGTCGCAATAATCTGCTCAAACACCTGTTGCGCAGTCGGGTTATGTAGCTGTTGCAGTGGCCCATAATGTAATACTGGCTGCCATTGTTTGGGTAAGGTTAGCCCGACTTTCGTGATCACTGCTTTATTTTTAAGTGCATGTTTGAATATCGAATCACGGTAGCCAAACAGGCACTGTTCTTTGCTTAAACGGTTAATACTCGCAGATGCAATATCGAAGTACTCTACATAGCTAATAAACTTTTCAAGCTCGACACCATAAGCACCAATATTTTGCACCGGGGCTGCACCTACCGTACCGGGGATCAGCGCTAAGTTTTCAAGCCCAGGCATATCGTTGGCAATCGTCATGCTCACTAATTGATGCCAATTTTCACCTGCAGCAACATGTAAAAGGAAATGATCGTTTAGCTCTTCAATTTCAATCCCTTTAGTGGCCATATAGATTACCGTCCCTTGGTAGTCGGTTAAAAATACCGTATTACTACCCTCGCCTAAAATACAAAACGGTGCAGAGAAATCGGTATTAACGAGCTGCTCTACGTCATCTATTTGATGGAAATGCTGACAATGGCTTGGCAATGAAAAGGTATGAAAAGGTTGCAGGGACTGAGCCACAAAACGCCTCAAAGGTTACCGGTAACTAATCGCATTAGTGTAACCTATCATCGCAAAATACGCATCAGATTGTAAAAATCACTCAACCCACTGTATTAATCATGTTATAAAACGGGTTCTTTTTTCATTTGTGTTCCAAGGTTATTATGAAGTTTAAACCATTATTTTTAAGTCTTGCTATGGCAGGCGCATGCTCTCAAGCAACTGCTGACGCAATTAGCCAGCACACCTATGCAAACTTAGATGACGTAACAACCACTCACCTATTACTAGATTTAGATGTTGATTTTGATGACAAGCAACTAGAAGGGTTTGTTGAGCATACGCTAGATTGGCACAATGCTAGCAGCAAAACTCTGGTACTTGATACTCGCGATTTAGATATCGACAAAGTTATGTATCAAGATAAAAAAGGCGGCTGGCACAAAGCCGACTTCACTCTTGCGGCACGCGATGACGTAAAGGGCTCAAAATTAACAATTAAATTTAAAAGCCAAGCGGTTAAAGCTCGTATTTACTACAATAGCCGCCCAGAAGCCTCAGGATTACAATGGTTAACGCCTGAGCAAACAGCCAGTAAATCACACCCATTCATGTACAGCCAATCACAAGCTATTCATGCGCGTAGTTGGATACCTGTGCAAGACACACCAGCAATGCGTGTTACGTATTCTGCGCGTATTCATACACCTAAAGATATTCGCGCAGTCATGAGTGCAGACAATAAAGATGCGTTGTACAAAGATGGTGATTACTTATTCGATATGCCACAACCTATTTCGCCATACTTAATCGCGATAGGGGCTGGTAACTTAGAATTTAAAGCCATGTCTAAGCAGACAGGTATTTTTGCTGAGCCAACAATTTTAGATGCGTCGGTTGCTGAGTTCAACGACACACAAGCAATGATCGACAAAACTAACGCCATGTACGGTGAATATGCTTGGGGGCGTTATGACTTATTAATGCTTCCACCTAGCTTCCCATTTGGCGGTATGGAGAACCCACGTTTATCGTTTATCACCCCCACCGTTGTTGCAGGCGATAAGAGCTTAGTTAACCTAATCGCTCACGAACTCGCACACTCATGGTCGGGTAACTTAGTGACGAACGCAACATGGGAAGATTTATGGTTAAACGAAGGCTTTACCTCTTATGTTGAAAACCGCATCATGGAAGAAGTTTTTGGTCGTGACCGCGCAATCATGGAGCAAGCTTTAGATGCAGCAGGTCTGCGTGCTTTACTTAAAACACTTCCTGCTCCAGACACGCGCCTAAACTTAAAGCTTAATGGCCGAGATCCTGACGATGCATTCAGCTCAGTGCCTTATACTAAAGGGCAGCTGTTTCTTATTTACCTAGAGAATAAATTTGGTCGCGATAAATTTGACCCATTTGTAAAAGGTTATTTCGACGAGTTTGCATTTAAGTCACTCACGACAGCCCAATTTGTTACTTACATAAAAGCAAACCTCATCGACAAGTATCCAGGCGTAGTGAGCATGGATAAAGTAAACGAGTGGATTTTTGAGCCAGGGTTACCAACTGATGCTCCTAACCCAACATCTGATGCATTTGATAAAGTCGATACAGTGACAAAAACATGGTTAAACAATGAGATCGATGCGGCAGAATTGCCGACTGCTGAATGGACAGTGCATGAGTGGTTACATTTCCTCAATAACCTCCCTCGCGATTTAAGCATTGAGAAAATGACTGAGCTTGATAAACAATTCAACTTAACTCAATCAACCAATGCTGAGCGTGCATTTGCATGGTTTATGCTGGCTGTAGGCAATGGCTATCAGCCTATTTACCCTGCTTTGGACAAGTACTTGTCTGGTATTGGCCGCCGTAAATTAATAGTGCCACTTTATAAAGCACTGATTAAAAACGGCAAAAAAGACTGGGCGCACGATGTATACTTAAAAGCACGTCCGGGTTATCACCCGCTAGCACAAGGTACCGTTGACGACTTATTTTCAAAATAAGACGCTTCTAAATGTAAAAAGGCGCTGAATATCAGCGCCTTCTTTAATTCTCAATACTATTGACTTACTTTTTGTAAAAACGCTCGACGCTCTTCTGGGCTAGCTTGTTGCCACCAAAATTCCAACATGGCAGCTGCATTTGGCATTTTTTTCAATCCAGCCTGACCACCAGACACGTTTGCAGGCAGGGTGACTGGTGCCGCGGTCGCCGGTTTGTTCTTTGCAGCAACAACGGGAGCCGTCGCAACCGCCTGCACAGGAGCCGAAACCGCTCGGTAATTCACAATTGATAAAGGCATAGCCAGTTCACTGCCTTTGGCTTTTAGGCTCACTTGCGGTGACTCAGCAAACACTTCAGCAGCAACGGCATTACTCGCACGATTAAACACTAAATCATAGTTTTTGCCTTGTTCAACCGTCACTTCAACCCAAAATGGTTCGGATTCAACGACTTGATGATCATCGTAGCCTTGTTCGTAAAGATCTGTGTACTTCAGTTTTAACTGATATGTTCCAGGAGCAAGCTCAACATCGTCAACACGACTAAAAAATGATTGTTCAATAAGACGGTCACCTACTTGCAAAGGGACAAATTCCTCAGGAAAGTGGATTGTCTCAGCTAAACTACTGATACTATTGAATAGCATTAACGCACTACTTAGTAATACTAACTTACGCATGATCACTCCTTGGTTGTTCATTTGCGACAGTTTCAGTTTGACACTGCAAATAAAGTTTGTCATTAGTGAGCGGGTAATTAAGCCAATTTTAAAAGAGGTAAATATGAGCCAAGAGACTATTTTTACAAAAATTATTAATCGTGAGATCCCTGCGGATATCATCTATGAAGATGAGCAGTCACTTTCCTTTAAAGACATTAACCCACAAGCCCCCTTTCATGTTTTGATCATTCCTAAAACACCCATTGCGACCATAAATGATATCAGTGAAGAACATGCTCCTTTGGTAGGTCATCTTTATGTCGTAGCCGCAAAACTTGCAAAGCAGTTTGGTTTTAGTGACGACGGCTTTCGTGTGGTTATGAACTGTAATGATCATGGCGGTCAAACCGTGTACCATATACATCTACATATGTTAGCTGGTAAAGAAATGGGTTGGCCTCCTTATCAGGACAAGAAAAAACAAAATATCTAGCACTTTGCTATGTAAAAAATTGTAAAAAGTCGAACTAATATACTATTATTGATTATTGTGAATATATATCAGTTAGTTAACATATTTAGTTACGTTAACTAACTGTATTTTTTGAAACAAAATAGACACAAACTGTACTTTTCCTGCATAAGACTCAGAAATTTCTAATACGAAAGGGGTGGATTGCATGGTAGGATGAATCAGTCAACTTTATTCAAGAGTGTATAAATATGAGTAGTTCAGCTTTTTTATTATTAGATCCAGAACCAATTAACACGATTGGTGTTAACGTATTGGAGCCGTTGTTAAAAACACAAGGTCTAACTGTTACATCTGGGACTGATATATCTGAAGTGCCAGAAGGTACACGCTTATTATTCATCGAAACATCGAGCACAGATGCCTGGGGTAAATTAAAAGAACAACTAGTTAACCTACGCATTAAGTGCGATATTGTACTATTCAATCTTGACGAAAACCCAGAGATTGCTAACCGTGCACTATTAAGTGGTATTCGTGGTGTTTTTTACACGACTGATAACGCTGATGTATTGATGAAAGGCATTCGTTTATTGCTTGAAGATCAATTGTGGTACCGCCGCGAAATAATGTGCAATGCTTTAAACCGCATGCTGCAATTTAATAAAGATGCCCTGCACAAACTAACTGACGGTAATATCGAGCCTGTTAAGCTAACTAAACGCGAAAAAGCCATCATCTCATTGATGAGCAAAGGTTCGAAAAATAAAGAGATTGCTGAAGATTTAAGTATCAGCCCACACACTGTTAAAACGCACCTTTATAGTGCATTCAGAAAAACGAAATGCCGAAATCGCATCGAGCTTTTATCGTGGGCACAGCAAAATATCCCAGACGAAATACGCTAAACACTCTTCTTTAAAAAAACAGACGCACAATGCGTCTGTTTTTGTTTCTAGTTGCTAAACACCCAAATAGACTTTATGCTCGAAGATGTTCGTAATCCTCGGAAAAGCCATGCTCGATTCAGTCACCTTATACTACACAAGTGCAGCCATGATGGCGGTAATGACACTCCTTAACTATTTGACATGGCGAGCAAATAAAAGCATTCCGGGCACCTTGCTCTATATTTTCTATCCTTTAGTGATGTTCACTTCAGTGCTGAGTTTTGCACTTCTCGGTCATATCAATGATATTGCAAGTATCACCATTGCAAACTCCTTATTATTCAGTGCTTCTATTATTCATGTACTCGCTATTTGTCAGTTCTTAAATGCCAAGTGTATAGGGTTTAGAGCATTTATAGGGATAACCGGGGTATTAGCACTCAGCATGATCTATTTAGCGACAGACAATGCTGAGCTTAGAAACCGGATTTTAGTATCTGATTTACAACACATTATTGAGGCCTTGTTTCTACTTGCCTTATTCATTCGCAATGGCCGCAAAAGTTACCCGAATGGCAGCATTGTTTATATCTTAATATTAACCATTATTCTTGCCATATTTACAGGCAGAACACTGATGATGGGCGATGTCAGCACAGCTAATTTACTTTCCGAAAATTGGTTTAGTATCACCCTATTCATTAATGGGGTGATTGCACCGATGTTTTATGCCACAGGCATGGCAATTTTGTGTAATGAACGCCGCGAGCAACACCTCAACCAGCTTACTGAAAAAGCACATAAAGATCTTGAAATTCGCGGCTTATTCTTATCAACCATTAGTCATGAAATTCGCACTCCCCTCAATGGCATACTGGGAAGCGCTCAACTGATCATGAATCAGTCGAGCGACCCGCGAGATAAACCATACTGTGAAGCCATTATTAATTCAGCAGAGTCACTGAACTTACTGGTCGACAAAGTGCTCGACTATGCAAGCCTAGATCAGCGCGATGAAGCCCTCTACGAAGAAGATGTCGAATTTAAAACATGGTTAAACAACTTATGCTTATTACTCAGTCCGCTTGCAGAACAAAAGCACCTGAAATTTGAGCTGATTTACGATTTACCCGAACAGGCTTGCTACTATTGTGACCAGCAAAAGCTTAGACAAGTAATTATTAACCTTGTTGGCAATGCAATTAAATTTACTGATAAAGGCTCTGTAAAAATCCACGTCAAACTGCTCAATGAAGGGCAGCTAGACCATGTCGTTCGGATCAGTGTGATTGATTCAGGCCCAGGTATCGAAGATGAAGAAATCATCTACCTAACCGAACCTTATGTTCAAAGCAGTGCAGGAAAAGAAAAAGGTGGCACAGGCCTTGGCCTTGCTATTACAAGTCGCCTTCTCGAAAAGCTCGGTAGTAAGCTCAACATAAGTAGTGAGCTTAACAAAGGCAGTGTTTTTAGTTTTGATATCACACTCACAATTGGTGAACTTAGTCTTGTTGAGCAACGTCATCAATCGAAAGATTATGTGACCGGTTTAGATGTTTTGTTAGTAGAAGATCTCGACTTAAATCAAAAAATTGCCATTGAATTTATGGCCGATGACGAGCATAAAATAAAACTCGCAAAAGACGGTAACAGCGCAATTGAGCTGATGCAAAAACATCATTTTGATGTGGTACTACTGGATATGAATTTGCCCGACCTGACAGGTCAAGAAGTATTAAAAAAACTAAAAAATATCGACCATTTAAATCAACGCACGCCAGTCCTCGCTTTCACTGCGAGTCTGAGCCCCGATGAAATAAAAGAATACTTAGCGTTGGGGATTAAAGATATTGTCGGTAAGCCAATTAAACAACAAAAGCTGCGCCAAGCATTGAGCGACTCGCAAACAAATCAAGCTGCCAGCATTGCCGTCGAGCTGCGTGACACCTTATATGACGAAACAGCAGCAGCTGCACTCATTAGCTCATTTAATGAAGATGAAGTGTCTTCTATTTATAATGAATTTGTTCTCTCGGCGCGGAATAAACTGATACGAAGCCAACAACTTGTTGAAAATGATAAAGATCAATGTATTAAACTACTGCATCGCCAAGCAAGTACCGCCTTACAGCTCGGCTTTAATCGTTACGGCTTAGAGCTGAAAAAGATCGAGCGTAAGTTACTCGATAATAAGCCCCTTAAAGAGTCGCTGACCGATGCCCTAGTACTTTGGCAAGACAGCCTACAAGCCTACTTAAACCATGTGAGAAGTGAGCTAGGTTAGTGAGTTTAGATTAACAAGGTAAATCTGCCCTTACAGATGGTAATACTCTTTTTGTTTCATTACGCCGAGAATTAAATCATCCGCTCATTCGACTAACGACTGACCTCTGAGGCTTAACAATTACTCCCTCCCATATTCATCTTCAAACCGTTCGATATCACTTTCATCAAGTATCGCCCCGGTTTGTACTTCAATGACAATGAGGGGCTCATCATGACAATTGGCAAGGCTATGAATTTGCTGGGCGGCAATATAACAAGACTGATCGGCACCGAGTTCAAACTTATCATCTCCCACATGTACGCTGGCAATGCCCGAAACCACAACCCAATGCTCGGCACGGTGATGATGACGCTGAGTTGAGAGTTTCGCACCACAATTAACAAAAATTTTCTTAACCTTAAACCCAACACTCTCAACCAAAGTGCGGTAATTGCCCCAAGGTCTGAATACGGCTTGATGGTGCGTCAATTTATCGTTGTCTCGTTGCGCGAGTTGTTTAAGTAATTCAGGCAACTTATCAAGGGCTTTTTTATCTGCGACGAGGGTGGCATCGTGGGTATGTATAATCGCCTTATTGCTAATTCCCAAAGCTGCAATCGTGTGATCAGCTTCACTAATCAGCAAATTATTTTCACTATCAATACTCACTCCCTGCGAGCCCAAATAATTACCAAATTGATCTTTGTTAGCAATTTTTGAAAGGGCTGAGAAGCTGCCCACATCACTCCACGTTAAATCAACAGGAAGCATAGCGACATTTTCACTTCGCTCAAGAATAGCGTAATCAATTGAGTCACTTGGGCATGTTTTCAGTATGTCTGCGTTGGGTCTCAAAAAACCGAGATCTTCAGTAAAAGAGGCTGCTTGTGCGATACTACTCGCTATTTTTGGCGCAAACCGTTTTAACTCAGATAAGTACACATCAGCGAAAAATAAAAACATACCGCTATTCCAGCTAAACTCACCACTGGCAATGTATTGCTCAGCAAGTTTAAGCACTGGCTTTTCCTTAAATTCAGCGACTTTGTAACAGCCATCACGGTGCAGTGGTGGGCCTTGGCGAATATAACCATACCCTGTATGCGGCTCCGTTGGGGTAATTGCAAACGTAACGAGTTGCTGAGCCTCTGCCAAGGCTACGGCATCATCTAATCGCGCAAGTAGCTTTTCAAAGTCACAGATATAATGATCTGCAGGCATTACCAATAACGGGCCTAGTAAACCATTTTTCTGCGCATATTCAGCCGCTAACGCAATAGCTGGCGCGGTATTTTTGCCCTCAGGTTCAAGTAAAAGAGTCACATTTTTAGATACGTCTAATGCCTGTGATTTGGCAATAAATCGATGCGCTTCATTACACACTAATATCGGTGCATTAAATTGCGAACCAGTTACCCGCTTTAAGGTGCTTTGCAGTAGCGATTCATCGCTTAGCAAAGGTAAAAATTGCTTAGGCATGGCCTTGCGTGATAACGGCCATAGGCGTGAACCTATGCCACCAGCAAGAATAACAGGGGTAATTTTGCGACTCATGATTGCTTGTAGTTAATAAACCAACCATGAGTTTAACAAATTTTTAGCGATGCGGCTTAGATCAACTGAAATTGATCCGCGTCTAAATGCGCAGGAAAAGCACGCCGAAAATCCTCTAATGCGGATATATCAAGGCGCTGAATGATGATACCCGATTGGTTATCATCGAGCGCTGCTAATGTATCCCCTTTAAAATCGTATACTGCAGTGCCGCCATTATGATCAACATCATTGCCATCTGGCCCAATACGGTTGACACCGACCACATAACAGACATTTTCCATTGCGCGCGCTTTTAATAAGGTATCCCAAACATGGCGACGTGCCGCAGGCCAGTTTGCAACATTCACCATGAGGTCATAGTCATTGCAGTTACGTTGAAAAACAGGGAAGCGTAGGTCGTAACACACCTGCGGTAAAATGCGAAAGCCTTTGATATTGAAAATTTCACGCTGCTTACCCGCCTCAACATAGCGGCCTTCGTTCCCTAAACAGAATAAGTGACGCTTGTCGTAAAACTTTACCTCACCATTTGGCCACACCCAGTAGAAACGATTTGCTTTTTTATCACCGAGAGACACTAATACCGACCCAGCGATGACTGCATTTTTTTGTTTTGCAGTGGCTTGTAACCAGTTAACAACGTCACCTTGCTCAGGCTCGCTACAGTCAAGATTGATGGCAAACCCTGTCGCAAATGTTTCGGGTAACACGATTAAATCAGCCGGCTCAGTTAAACACTCAAGCAGCTCAGAAAAATGCGCAAGATTTGCCTGTTTATCTAGCCAATAAAGTGAGGATTGTACAAGGGCAAGCGTTAAAGCTGACATAAAATCTCCGCGGCACGCAACAGCGTGTCATCATTTTTTGCAAAACATACTCGTATGACCTTATCATTACTTGGGCTGTTGTAAAATACACTAAGCGGTACTGCTGCAACGCCTGCTTGCTCTACCAACCAATGACAAAACTCCACATCATTTAGGTCTGACACATCACTGTAATCAAGCAATAAAAAATATGTGCCTTCACTGGGCAAAAGGGTAAAACGGCTATCTTGTAACGCGTTACTGAGCAAATCACGCTTATGTTGATAAAAATCCGCTAGCCCATCAACATGTTCAGGCTCCAGTTCTAACATATCTGCTAAAGCATGTTGTGCTGGGGTAAAACTTGAAAATGTCACGTATTGATGAATCTTACGAAACTCAATCATCAGCTCAGCGGGGGCAACACAGTAGCCCATTTTCCAGCCTGTGCTGTGGAATGTTTTCCCAAAGCTTGAAATAACAAAGCTGCGTTCAAATAATTCTGTATCCGTGAGCGCACTAACATGTGTAGCACCATCAAAGGTGATGTGTTCATACACTTCATCGCTGATCACGTATAAGTTGTGTGCTTTAACTAAGGCCTTCAGTGCTGCAATGTCGTCAGCTTTAAGTATTTTGCCACTCGGGTTGTGTGGTGTATTGATAATAATAGCGCGCGTTTTTTCGCTCATGACCTCTGCAACCGCGTGCCAATCAATCCGATAATCAGGCGCATGTAAGGCAACATGTACACTGCGTCCCCCTGCTAATTCAATCGCGGGCTGGTACGAATCATAGGCAGGGTCGAACACCACCACTTCATCACCGTCTCTTACCAGCGCTTGAATTGCCACAAATAATGCTTCGGTTGCACCCGATGTCACCGTGACTTGCTGCTCATAATCTATATTGTTATGGTATTTTCTCGCAATCAGTGCTGCTATTTGCTGCTGTAAACGCACAATACCACTTGACGGAGCATATTGATTAACCCCTTCAAGTACATAATTATTTAACTGTTTTTTTAGTAAATCAGGGGCGTCAAATTCAGGAAAGCCCTGAGATAAATTAAGTGCTTGATGCTGATTCGCTAAAGCAGTCATTTGACTAAAAATACTGGTGCCTAAATTCGGCAATTTACTTTCAAACACAGAGGTTCCTTAAAGATGGTTTTGCGCTCGAAGCGATGCTATCATTGCTTAAAACAGATGTATAGCCGTCTAAATAACTTTTAGAAAGTCGAGGAATGTATGCATAACAATACCGCTATTTCAGAACTAATAGAAGCAGGTAAATGGGTAAGCCAACGAGGTTGGGTCCCAGCAACCGGTGGTAATTTTTCAGCCCGCACAGAAACGGGTTATGTCGTCACCGCCAGTGGTTTCGATAAAGGCCAGCTCGGTACACATGCATTTATTGAGTTAGACCACGCAGGCAACCGCACTAAAGGGTCGGGAAAACCCTCGGCAGAAACAGAACTACACTTGAACATGTATAAGCTGATCCCTTCTGCAAAATTTGTTTTACATACCCACTCGGTTGCTGCCACCGTTTTATCTCGCGTCATAAAAGGACATGCCATTAATTTACATGGCTACGAGATGCAAAAGTCACTCAGTGGTGTTACCTCACATTTAGATACGCTAAGCATTCCTATTTTCGACAACGATCAAGACATTGATCGCCTAAGTCTATTAGTAAGCGATCATCACCTGCATACGCCAATAGAGCACGCGGTGCTTATTCGCGGCCACGGCCTCTATGTTGTCGGCAGAGACATCAAAGAAGTATTGCGCCATTTAGAAGGGCTGGAGTTTTTATTTAGTTGCGAGCTTGAGCGCCTAAAACTGGAAGGTATCCACGCATGATCAAAGCCATTTTAACTGACATTGAAGGCACTATCACACGCATTTCATTTGTGAAAGATGTGCTATTCCCTTATGCCGCTGAAAAGCTTCCTGCGTTTATTAAAGCACACCAAGACGATCACGATGTCGCGGAACATATTGCGAGTGTAAAAGCACACATTGAACAGCCAGAAGCTGACCTAGAAACGGTGATTAGTACTTTACTTCATTGGATTGAAACGGATCAAAAAGTAACGCCATTAAAACAGTTACAAGGTTTAATTTGGCAAACAGGTTATGAAAATGGTGATTTTACCGGTCACCTTTATCCTGATGCGTACGCTTTTTTAAACGCGCAAAAACAAGCAGGAAGAAGCCTGTATGTTTACTCATCAGGCTCAGTAAAAGCACAGCACCTTATTTTTCAATATTCTGACTATGGTGATGTGAGACCTCTTTTTAGTGATTACTTCGATACCAAAGTGGGCGCAAAACAAGAGCAAAGCGCTTACAACACAATTATCGCTGCACTGCCATTTGACGCCTCTGAGGTGCTATTTTTAAGCGACGTTGCTGCTGAATTAGAGGCAGCTAAAGCGGCAGGTTTACGCACTTTGCACCTTATTCGCGATGGCCAAGACAGTACCAGCGAGCATCCTTATATTAATGATTTTAGTGAATTTAGTGCGGAGTATTTAGCATGAGCCAGTTAACAGTTTTTAATGATAACAATGCCGATGACATCATTTTTCACAGCGACGACTCAAACGCCATAGCAACGAAACTAAATGCAGTGGGTGTACGCTTTGAACAGTGGCAGGCGAATGCACATATTGATGAAACAACCAGCCATGATGCTATTTTAAGTGCGTACGCTGACGACATTGAGCGCATAAAGCGTGAAGGAGGTTATCAAACTGTTGATGTTATCTCGCTCGCAAAAGGCAACCCGAATGCCGCTGAGTTACGTGGTAAGTTTTTATTTGAACATACCCACAGCGAAGATGAAGTACGCTTTTTTGTAAAAGGCCAAGGGCTTTTTTGTCTGCATGTCGATAATAAAGTATACCAAGTGCTGTGCCAGCAAGGTGACTTAATTTCGGTGCCAGAATTAACCCCTCATTGGTTTGACATGGGCAGCAACCCTGAATTTACTGCTATTCGCTTATTTAATAATACCGAAGGCTGGGTGGCTAAAAGCACAGATTCAGCTATCGCGAATGACTTTCCATTGCTTGATTAATATGGAAAAACTTTTCTCATACGGCACTTTGCAATATAAACAGGTGCAACTCGATACCTTCGGGCGTTTGCTCGAAGGTCAGCCTGCGACTTTAACAGGGTACATTGTCGGTGAAATTGAAATTACTGATCCTGCGGTGTTAAAAAGCAGTGGCCAGCGTTTTCATCCTGCGTTAATTAAAACAGGTGAAGACTGCGACATTGTGAATGGCACAATTTATTTAATCACCGAACAAGAGTTGGCCCAAGCCGATGACTATGAGGTAGATGACTATCAACGCATTGCAGAAAAATTCCAATGTAATACCTCTGCTTGGTTATATGTTGCAAAAAATGGCCTTTAATTTACAAATATAAAACAAAAAAACCCAATTCAAAAACAACTTCTGGTATCATCACCTCATTAATGCTCAGTACTTAATTATTAGCTAAAGGACTACACATGGGGTCGGTAATTTCACCCTTACGCGATAATATTATTTATGTTGGCGAATGGCAGCTAAACATATCATTGCAAGCAATTAATGACGGCGTGCATGCTCGCGAACTAGAACCGCTGTTATTTAAGTTACTGTGCTATTTTATTGAACATAATGAACGTATTATTTCTCGCCAAGAGCTGGCGGACAACATTTGGCAGCAAAGCTACGTTGATGATAATGCCATCAATCGAGCGATATCGGAGCTAAGAAAAGCACTCAAATCAGAAAAGCAGCCTGGCCAAAGTATCAAAACACATTACCGTAAAGGGTATAGTTTATTTATTCCTGTCAGCTCAAATAAAACCGAGACAGTCACTACAGAACAGCGAAATCAACATGAATCTTCGAGTGAAGTCGCTGCCGCTGAATCATCTTCACACAGTTATCACAAAAAAAATGTAAATTGGTCGTGGTCAATTCCCGCCATATTAATAGCAACGCTAATTTGTTTTTTCTGGTTTTTTTCAGATAAACCTGCGGCAAGTAGTGAAACCAGACAAACCATGCCTTTTCTAGCATTAGATGCTGACACTATTTCTTGGCATAAAGGCAGTTACTCTCACTTACTACTGCCCCCCGATAAAAGTAAGCTTGCTTATTTGCTCACACCTCTCAAGCAAAATGACATAATGAATATCTATGTAATGGACCTAAAAACCAAAAAAGAGTTTTTAGTTGACTCAGGTGACGCTTATATTCAGGGCTGGTCTGATGATGGTCTGCGCTTATTTTATGTCAAATGTAAACCCGGTGACTATAGTCAGTGCCAACAATGGCAGGCCAGTGACTTTTTTTCTGAAACAATCAAAAAATCCCCCCTGTCGTATCCTTATTCTTCAGGTGATAAGTTAACGCAATACACAGAAGTCGGGGATACCGCTATTTTTCGACGTAATCATTATCGTGGCTTAAGCCAATTATTTGCGCTTTACGCTTATGATAAAAAAACAGCAGAAGAAATCCGCATTACATCACCCAATATTACTGGAACAGGTGATTATTTATTAACGACATTATCAAATCCTGAACGGATTATTTTTGAACGCCACAACACTGGCCAAGCAGAAATTTATATGGCAAACCTAGACGGTAGCTCCATGAAGCTGCTCACGACAAATAACTATAGATCATGGGCTGCCACGTATGATGAACCCAGTAATTCGCTCATTTGGTATAACCGTGCCAATTCGACTATTGAATCATTTTCGTTCGACTCAATGACCCGAGCCCACGCTATTAAAGCCCCCGTTAAAGACGCTAACTACGCTTACCCACTCAACAAAGAGTCGCTGTTAATAAGTACCGATCTACATGATCTAGATGCCAGTGTTTTTGATTTAAAGACGCAAGAAATGAGCTACATAGCCACCGCTAATAAGCATGAAAATTCTGCTGTAGCGCTTGCAAATGGTGATGTTTATTTTGCCGATACCTATTACGATAAGCGTGAACATTGGCTTAAAACCAATAACCAATATATCCCTATTTCTGATAGGGTTGGCACTGACAATATCATTGTTTCTGCCAATGAAAACAGCACGCGTTTATTGAGTTTCAATAAACACACGCATCAACTCTCACTATTAGATGCCACAGACTTTAAGACAATTAAGCAATGGCAAATACCAGGCCGAATTGTGCTCGCTAAAATACGTAAAAACCGCATTGCGGTAATCTACGCCGATGCAACCACCTTACAAAATCAGTTAATGCTATTGAATACTGACAATACAGAAACAGTCATCAGCACGATTGATACGCCCCTTGCTATCGCTTGGCGTAATGATCATCAATTGATTGTGCATGCCAAACACACACAGTTTTTAGAACTTGATAGCCAAACTAATCGCTACCATGAATTACCTATGCCAGATAAGTTGACTGCAATAAAACCGTCAATAGTAACGATGGCGAGTAATGAGCAAACACTGTTTATCGCCACCTCTGCTGACATTTACAGTGCCGCTTTAGAGGAACTAACGGAAGTGAATACACTGATTAAAATGAAACCGTCTAACTATATTTTGCACCTCAACGCACAAAATGAAAAATTAGCGATTTCATTCGTAACCGCTAATAATCAAAACAGTATTGAGCTTTACACTGAGAAAAGACCCAGCAACTAGTTATTTTAATTGCGTTAATACACCTTGCTCGATATCAGCATACTCGTAAACACCGGTATCTAATACCCAGCCTGTAACCAACTTTGCAGGCGTGACATCAAAAGCAGGGTTATACACTGATGCATTCGTCGGTGCCCACTGTGCTTCACCAAAACTACCGCTCACACCACGTACTTCAGCGGGGCTTCGCTGTTCAATCTCAATATCATCACCACAGGCTGTTTGCGTATCAAGTGTTGTTAGCGGCGCAACCACGTAAAACGGAATATTATGAAAGTGAGCCAATACTGCCAAATTATACGTACCCACTTTATTAGCAAAATCGCCGTTTGCAGCAATACGATCGGCACCTACAAAAATTTTATCGACCTTACCCGCAGCCATTAAGCTTGCTGCCATATTGTCGCAAATTAACGTGTAAGGTATTTGCCAGCGCTCAAGCTCAAATGCAGTTAATCGGCCCCCTTGCAATAATGGGCGTGTTTCATCAACCCAGACATGCAGATCTCCATGGCGTTGCTGAGCTTTATAAATCACACCTAACGCTGTGCCTACTCCCGCCGTAGCTAATGCTCCAGTATTACAATGAGTAAGAATATTATCGCCTTTAGCAACAAGCTCAGCACCACGCTGTGCCATGCTGTCACACAGTGCAATGTCTTCAAAAAATAACTGCTCAGCCGTGTCTACAACAGCCTCAACATATGCAGGTTGCATTAATGCCTCACGCAGCTGTGCCATACAGTGCATTAAATTCACAGCGGTCGGACGCGTTGCTTCTAATTCATCAATCGCTGAAGCAAGCTCTGCTTTACTCATACCTTGCTCTGCTAAATGAGCAACGAGTACGCTGGCACCTAAGCCAATTAAAGGGGCACCACGAATTTTTAAAGTCAAAATCAGTTCTTTCATCGTTTCAACATCATTGCATACATGCCAATGCTGTTGATGAGGCAATAAGTACTGATCAAGCACAGTTAAGGTATTTTGCTGATATTTAATACTACTCGCGATGAGATCTTGCATAGTGCATCCAGATTACTAATTTGATGAAAGGGTATTTTACATCAGTTTACACAACTAACAAGCTGGATGTATGGACATCTAAACGCTTACAGGTATAGAATGCCCAAAGTTAATAATATTTTGAGATAGAGCCATGGCTAATTACACTGCCTTCACTGCAGAGCATGCTGTTGATTACATTAAAAAACTTACCGAAAGTGAACTCAGTTCAGTGTTTACTCCTAACGCTGAGCTGTCAGCGTACGAGTTCGGCGACGGAAATCTAAACTTAGTTTTCCGGGTCACTGATCAACACAACAACAGTGTAATTTTAAAGCAAGCTTTACCCTATGCTCGCTGCGTGGGTGAGTCATGGCCGTTATCGTTAGACCGTGCGCGTATCGAGGCTGACGTCTTGATAAATCATGGTTCATTGTGCCCAGAGCACACCGTAGCCATTTTGCACCACAATGCTGAGCTTGCATTAACCGTGCTGGAAGACTTAGGTCACTTACAAATTTTACGTGGTGCACAAATAAATGCCGAGCAGTTCCCTAAATTAGCCAGTCATGTTGCCCAATATCTCAGTCGCACCGGTTTTTATAACTCCGACTTTTATCTTTCTGCCGACGATAAAAAAGCCAAAGTGAGCCAATTTATCAACCCAGATTTATGTAAGATCACTGAGGATCTCTTTTTCACTGACCCTTATATCGAGCACGAGCGCAATCACTTCCCGGCTGAACTCAATTCGTCAGTGCAACACATTCGTAATAACAACGCGCTAAAACTTGCCGCAGCGAAATTAAAAGCTAGGTTCTTATCGTGTCCGCAAACCTTGTTACACGGCGATATGCACAGCGGCAGTATTTTTGTTGATAACAACACAACCAAGATGATCGACCCAGAGTTTGGCTTTTTTGGTCCAGTTGGTTTCGATATCGGTTCATTTATGGGTAATTTATTACTTAATTACTGCGCGCAAAATGGCCGTATAGCTGAATTAGCAAAGCGTCGCCACTATCAAACGCATTTATTAACATGCTTACAAGACTGTTATAGCCAGTTTGAAGAGCAGTGGTTGAACTTAGCAAGTAATGAGACAACCGATGTAAGCTTTGCTAACCGCGCCTTTACAGAAGATTACTTAAAAAGCGTGTTGCATGATGCCATTGGTTATTGCGGTGCAGAACTTATTCGCCGTACGATTGGCCTTGCCCACGTTGCTGACATTGACGGCATTGAAAACGAGCAAGCACGCTTAGCTGTGCAGCAACAAACCTTAGTGTTAGGCGAGCAATTGATGCTTAACGCAACAAGTTGCGATAATAAAGATGAATTTTTTACCTTATTGATCAGCTTATTAAACTAGTTATTCAGCTACCCAATGAATAAGGCGCTTATCGCGCCTTATTGAATCTCATCATTATTTATTGTAATGCTCATACATTTTATCAAGCGGTTCTGACAACCCATTTTCTTGTACAACACGCACATGGTGACGAGCAAGTTCTCGGGCGCTCGACACGCCACATGAATGAGCAATTAAGCCTGCACCGTAGTGAATAAACTTATTGTAATTTGCAACTCGCTGCGCTTTGTCTGTCACATCTAAGCCGCGTTGTAATCGCTCATTGTGCGTTGTAATACCGGTCGGGCAAGTATCTTTATTGCATTGTAATGCTTGAATACAGCCTAATGAAAACATATGCCCGCGCGCTGACACAATAAAATCAGCCCCCAAAGCCAATGCCCAAGCCACTTTCGACGGGACGATTAATTTACCCGATGCAATCACTTTCACCCGCTCTCTTAAACCATGTTTTTTCAACAAATCAACGACCAAAGGTAAGCTTTCTTTTAGAGGTAAACCAACAGAATCCATCAATGGCTGCGGGGCAGCCCCAGTGCCACCATCAGCACTATCAATGGTAATAAAGTCTGGTGCTGACTCAATACCGCGATTGTTAATTTCACTGAATAAGGTTTCAAGCCACGTATACTCACCGATTACTGCTTTAAATCCTGTGGGTTTTCCTGTCGTAGCTCTAACAGTTTCAATCATATCGAGTAAATCAGCAGGTTTTTTTATTTCTGGGTGCCCATTAGGGCTAATCGAGTCATGTCCTTCTGGTATGCCACGGATTTTAGCGATTTCTGCGGTGACTTTTCGGCCCGGCAACATGCCACCTTTGCCCGGTTTTGCGCCTTGGCTCATTTTAATTTCGAACATTTTCACTTGCTCATGACTAGCAATCGCTTTGAGCTTTTCGAGGCTCAGTTTGCCCTGCTCATCTCTGACACCATATTTTGCCGTACCAATCTGAAATACAATATCGGCTCCTCCTTCCAGATGATAAGGACTCAACCCCCCTTCACCTGTATTCATCCAGCACCCAGCTAGTTTTGCGCCTCGAGATAAAGCGCGAACAGCCGGTTTTGAAAGTGCTCCAAAGCTCATGCCCGAAATATTAAATAATGCATTGGTAGAATAAGGTTTTTCACAATAGGGTCCCAAGGTGACATGACTAGGTTCGAGTGCCTCTTCATCGAGCGTCGGAAATGCACAGTTCATGAACATCACAGTGCCTGTGGCTTCTAAGCTTTGAGTGGAACCAAATGCCGTGGTACGGTCAACGTTTTTTGCCGCACGGTAGACCCAACTTCGATCGGCACGGTTAAACGGAAGCTCCTCTCTGTCCATCGCAAAAAAATACTGGCGAAAAAACTCACCTTGGCGTTCAAAAAAGTAACGAAAACGCCCTATCACAGGGTAATTACGACGAATAGCCTGTTTCGACTGCGTCACATCACTAATGTAAAAACAGATGATTACCAACAGCCCTATCCCTAACGCAAAGATAAACAAGCTGGCAAATACATCGATACTAAAAATTATAAAATCACTCATTCAAGACTCCTGTGTGATGATGACGTCCTTGCAAATCATATAAGCAGTTTAAAATACGCGCAACAAACAAAAAAGGCGTGTTTTAAACACGCCTTTTTTAATCAGCTCAATTGCTTAGGCTCGCTTTGCTAATTCAGCCTTAATATAAAGTTGAATTTGCTCTTCAAGCACCGACATCGGCACAGAACCATGACGTAATATTTGGTGATGGAATTCACGCACATCAAAATCTTGACCCAGTGCTTGTTCAGCTTCATGGCGCAAGCGTTTTATCGTTAATTCACCGATTTTGTAAGACAGCGCTTGTGCTGGCCATGAGATGTAGCGGTCGGTTTCTGTTTTTACATTATGCAGTGAAAGCGCCGTGTTTTCGCTCATGAACGTCATCGCACGCTCACGACTCCAGCCATACATATGCATCCCCGTATCAACGACTAAACGTGCAGCTCGCCACATTTCGTAAGTTAATCGACCAAAATCACTGTATGGGTCTTGGTAAAAACCGGCTTCAATACCTAAAAATTCAGAATATAGCCCCCAACCTTCACCGAATGCCGACAAATACGCATTACGACGATAGCTTGGTAGCGATTCCAGCTCTGAATTTAATGAAATTTGTAAGTGATGTCCTGGCACAGCTTCGTGCAGAGTTAACGCTTCAAGTACATACAAAGGACGTTTATCAAGCGCATAAGTATTGACCCAGTAATAGCCCGCTTGGTCGTCACGGCGTGATCCCGAATAACGCCCCGTGGTGTATTTAGGCGCAATGCTGGCTGGCACTGGTGCAACACCGTAAGGCATTCTTGGTAACGTATGGAATAGTTTAGGAAGCTGTGCGTCCATTTTTTTAGCAATGTAAGACGCTTCTTTTAATAATTCTTCAGGCGTTTTGGCATAAAACTGCGGATCTGTACGCAAAAAATGCACAAAGTCGGCAAAGCTGCCTTCAAAACCAACCTCTTTAATGATTTTATCCATTTCTGCACGGATACGCGCGACCTCTTGCAAACCCAATTCATGGATTTCTTTTGGCGTCATATCTGTTGTTGTGTAGTACTTCGCTCGGTTTTCATAAAATGCTTTGCCGTTAGGCGTACTCGAAATACCAATCTCTTTACGAGCACCCGGTTGGTATTCGTTATTAAAGAAAGTCAGGTAGCCTTGGTATGCAGGAATCACCTGTTCTTTTATAATCTTTTGTGCCTGTTGTTGACGCTGTAAAAATTCGCTCTCACTGAGCCCTGCAGTATTTTTTAAAAAGGGTTTATAAAACTCAGATTGTGTCGCATCATCAACTATATATGCTGTAATCGAATCTTGATAACCCTCTAAAACGGCTTGCGGTTGCGTTAATCCAACTTCAAGGCCCTTACGCATCCAGCCAATGTTTTGCTGAAAAAAGCGGGGAATTTGCTGCAGTTTGGCAAGATAAACGTCGTAATCTTTCGCTTTCGTGTAATCGGAGCTTGAGATCATAAATGAGAGGCTCGAATGAAAGCCATATTCAGACGTTAACGGCATGTAGTGGGTATTAAACACATATTCATCAACACTATTTTGTACTTGGCCACGTAAAATCGTTAAATTTATACGATTTTCTTCCGACAATTTATCGCGATCGATGGCATCTAGCTCTGCAAGGAGTTCGGTATTTTTTTTGTATTTTTGTTCTAAAAACTCAGCAGATAAATTTGCTAATAAATAACCATTAACGCCGTTTTCTTTACCATAAGGGCTAATACTTTCACGGTAATTGACCACATTTTCTGCAACCTGATTAAACTGCTGATCTGCATCAACAGTGGTTACCTGGCACGCACTTAAAGTACACGCTAAAGCAATGGCTATTAAAGAACGGTTTAACGTTCGCGATAGTGTTTGTTTCATAGGATTCTTATTCGTTTTAAACAATAGAGATAAAGTAGCGTAGCTCACACTAAAACCCAAGCAAATGCGACCAAGCAGCGGTTTAATACGCTCAAATTAACATCACTATAAATGCATGAATGAGCAGGCTTTAAGCAATTTTTAATTACACTTGTTAAAGTTGCTGAGAAAATCAGCTATTAGACCCAAACGAAACAAATTTAAGTTCCAAAATTAGCGATTTTGCTTTTAAATAGACAGATTACAGATTACTGTAATACCCATTCGCTTAATTAAGTGATCCATTTTGAGGTACGGCAAACGTTTCGTTAATGAGTTCTACTCAGCAACTTTTCTGCTTTGATACAGCCGTAAAACAGACGTTTTTAACGCAATTAGCGTCAACTTTTATCTCTCGTGATTACGTGTTATGCGAATTTATATAAGGTGCTTGGATGCAATTAAACCTTACGGAAGAGATGATTAATTGGTTGTTATGCGTATTTAGTGGTATTGAAAAAATGATGTTCCATGATTCCATGGCTATTGCTCAAGAAAAAATGACAAAGGTATGTATCTTTTTAGAACATCATGCATTACCGCCGTCACCACTTAATTACCAGGTTGTATATACATATGTCAGCCAATCTAATCTAAAACTTAATGCCGCACTGGATCGCGCCATCGCGCAAAAAAAGCCGATCGACAGTATCTTTATAGAGCAACTGTATTTTGATTTTATGGAGCAAGGCCATAAAATGAAAACAGCGATTGTACGTAATGTTGATTCTGTTCTGGGCACACTAACGCGCAATGCAAACAATAATGAACAAAATATTGTTCGCTTTACTGAACAAATTAGTGATTGTGTACACGCCATTGACGAAAACAACTTAGAACAAACACGTCATGCGCTAAAAATGCTCAGTAAACAATCAGAACATTTACTGGCTCAACATCGCCAATTTAAACAAGAAATCGCAAAAGCCAAAGCACTACAAGATAAGACCCAAAAACAACTCACCCAACTTCGTAAACAGCACATCACCGATCAGCAAACTGGTTTGTATAAACGTCATTATTTAAATCAACAAACACAATTGTGGCTTGGTCAAAGAAAAGCGGTGTGCGCCATTGCGATTCAAATAGAAAACCTTGAGCACTTCATCAATAATTACGGTGATGTCATTGGCGAGGTGATCTTGAATAAGGTCGCCAAACAAGTGCAAAAATATGTCCTTGAAAGTGGTTTACCAGGGCGCACTGGCAAAGATGAATTTACTATTTTACTGGCTGATATTGAGCCTGAGACGGCTAATTTAATTGCTGAAAAAGTGCGTAATGGTGTTGAAAAGCTGCGCTTTATTAGTTCAAAGAATGGCACAAAACTACCCGCTATTCATCTTGCTTTAGGGATTGCTAAACATCAAGATGAAGACGACTTCAACAGCTTAGTCCGCAAAGCTTCGCTTGCTGCTGCGAAAGCAAAGTCACTAGGTCAAAGCAGTTTTATTGCCGGCCAATAAACCTGCGCTAAATCATAAAAGCCAATGCTAATCTGATGATTTAGTTATTATCAAATTGCACCCCACAGCTACAATCAAGTACACTAGTCTTTATTGCCACGATAGAGACAAATCATGAACGAGAATCAACAAAAGACCACGCATTTTGGCTATAAAACTGTTGCTGAAAACGACAAAGCATCTATGGTTGCAGATGTATTCCACTCAGTCGCTGCAAAATATGACGTTATGAATGATCTTATGTCGTTCGGTATTCATCGTTTATGGAAGCGTCAAACAATTGCCAGCTCTGGTGTTCGCAAAGGCCATTACGTATTAGACCTTGCAGGCGGTACTGGCGATTTAACGTCGAAGTTTAGCCAACTCGTCGGTGAAACAGGTCAAGTAATCTTGGGTGATATCAACTCTTCAATGCTAAAAGTCGGCCGTGAAAAGTTACGTAACCTAGGCCGAGTAGGCAATATTGAATACGTACAAATGAATGCTGAAGCGCTGCCATTCCCTGATAACAGCTTTGATTTAATCACCATCGCATTTGGTCTTCGTAACGTAACTGACAAAGACAAAGCGCTGCGCTCAATGTACCGCATCCTTAAACCAGGTGGTCGTTTACTCGTTCTTGAATTTTCTAAACCAGAACATGAAGCGCTCAGCAAAGCGTACGATTTTTATTCATTCAATATTTTGCCAAAAATGGGGCAACTAGTTGCAAATGATAGCGAATCTTACCAGTACCTAGCCGAATCGATTCGTATGCACCCAGACCAAGAAACGCTGAAAAGCATGATGGAAGATGCGGGCTTCGAACACACTAGCTATCAAAACCTCACCGGCGGTATTGTCGCCTTACACCGTGGTTTTAAATACTAAAATTAAACAGATTAAGTAGGTAACGCGATGTTAGCAAATGCTCTGTTATCACTGGTAGAACGAATCATTAATCATGTTTTGCAGCTAGACTCGTCTCTAAAGGACAACCTAGCGGCTATTTCAGACAAGCAATTACTGATTGAGATCCGTGATTGGCAACAGCGCATTTTATGCGTATACAGTGATGAGCAAATACACTTATATAGCACTGCAGAGCATCACTTCGACTGCATGATCAGTGCTGATATTGACACTCTGCTCACGCTGAAAAATCCAGCAATGCTAACCCAGTTAATCCGCCAAGATAAATTAGATTTACAAGGCGATTTACACATAGCTCAAGGCTTTAGTAATGCCTTTGCTGCACTTAATATTGATTGGCCAGAGCATTTTTCACGTTATATTGGCGACGCACCAGCACAGCAGCTATGGCTGTCTTTGCAAGCAATGAAACGTCACGGTGTGAACGTAAAAAATAAACTCGAAAATACACTGACCACCTTATGTCAAGACGAGCTTGCAGTGACAATTCACCCACTTGAACTGGCTGAGTTTAAGCAACAGAACCGCCAATTAAAGAACCAAGTGTCTCAACTCGAGATGCGAATAAACGCCTTATTAAAGTCATGCTAGTGCGCTAAGGATATTGTGTGTCAACTGCTCGTCTGTATTACATCACAAAAACATTACTGAGCTTCGGCTTAGACGAACTGATCCCACGTAAAAAAATACCTTGGTTTGCCACATTAGCGCGAGGCAGTTTATTTTGGTTACGCAATCAACATAAAGATAAACCTGCGGGGATGCGTTTACGCTTAGCCTTACAAGAGTTAGGGCCTGTGTGGATTAAGTTTGGGCAAATGCTCTCTACACGCCGCGATTTATTACCGCATGATATTGCGCTTGAACTGGCTTTGTTACAAGACCAAGTTGAGCCCTTCGAAGGAGAGCTTGCTCAGCAACTGATTGAAAAAGCGCTTGGTATAAATGACATTAGTGAGCTTTTTAATGACTTTTCGCAAACCCCTCTCGCGTCAGCATCCATTGCACAAGTGCATACGGCAACCTTGCTAGATGAGCATGGTGAAGAGCAAAATGTCGTTATTAAAGTTATTCGCCCTAATATTAAAGAGCAGATAGACGCCGACTTAATGCTGATGCAAAAGGTCGCTAAGCTCGTTGCAAAACTTTTAAAAGAAGCCAAACGTTTGCGCCCTATTGAGGTGGTAAATGAGTACAAGAAAACCTTACTAGATGAGCTCGACTTAATGCGCGAAGGCGCGAATGCCATTCAATTACGTCGCAACTTCGAGGGCTCAGATTCTCTCTATATTCCCTTTGTTTACAGCGATTATAGCCGCAGTAATGTCTTAGTTATGGAGCGTATTTATGGTATCCCTGTCTCTGATACCGAAGCGCTCCTTGCACAAAACACCAATATGCAATTACTCGCTGAACGCGGTGTCGAGGTCTTCTTTACACAAGTCTTCCGCGACAGCTTTTTCCATGCAGATATGCATCCGGGCAATATTTTTGTTTCTCGCGAGACGCCCCATAACCCTCAATATATTGGCATTGATTGCGGCATTGTCGGCACCTTAAATAGAGAAGATAAACGTTACCTTGCAGAAAACTTTATTGCCTTTTTTAATCGTGATTACCGCCAAGTAGCGCAGCTGCATGTTGATTCGGGGTGGGTCCCCGCAGATACCAGTATTGAAGAATTCGAGTTTGCGATTCGCACAGTATGTGAGCCCATTTTCAATAAACCACTGGCTGAAATTTCATTTGGTCACGTACTGGTTAATTTATTTAATACCGCACGTCGCTTTAATATGCAGGTTCAACCGCAATTGGTGTTATTACAGAAGACACTGTTATATGTTGAAGGCCTTGGCAGGCAACTTTATCCGCAGCTTGATCTGTGGAAAACCGCTAAGCCATTTTTAGAAGAGTGGGTTAAAGAACAAGTGGGTCCGCTTGCAGTGATGAAAAAAATGTACGCGAACTTACCATTCTGGGCTGAAAAAATGCCTGAATTACCCGATTTAATCTATCAAAACTTAAAGCGTCATCAACAACCTGTACAATTGCCGCAGGAGTCGTCGTCAAAACCTCTGCTCCTGAGCATTTTTGCGGGCAGTTGCTTTATTGTGTCGGGACTGTGTTATTTACAGGATGACCTAATTGCAGCAGGCATCACAACAGGACTTGCTGTGGTTGGTTTTATTGCAGCTTGGCGCAGCGCATAAACTAAGTGCTATTTATGTTTTGGTGAGTATAATCAAAACAAGTACATTCAATCAATTTGATAAAATATGGAGTAACCCATGCTTAGTGGTATCAGTATTTGGCAATTAGTCATAATCTTAGCAATTATTGTATTGTTATTTGGCACTAAAAAATTACGTGGCATTGGTGGCGACTTGGGCAGTGCAGTAAAAGGCTTTAAAAAAGCCGTGTCTGAAGACGATAAAACCAGCAGCAACAACGAGCAGATCGAGCAAGCGTCTAATACGCAAAGCAAAGAGACCGCAGAAAAAAGCAAAGACGACCATAAGGTTTAATCAATATGGGGATGTGGGAACTTGTTGTCGTACTGATTGTAGGCCTAATTGTCTTAGGGCCTGAGCGCTTGCCTATCGCAATACGCACCATTAGTCGCTGGATGAAAACGCTTAAGTCAGTTGCCAACTCAGTGAAAGCTGAAGTAAACGAAGAACTCCGTATCCATGAGCTTCATGAAAACTTAAAAAAAGCAGAGCAGCAAAACTTAAAAGAGTTATCACCTGAACTGCAAGACTCTGTGAACGAACTGCAAAAAGCAGCACAGTCTGTCACCCACAGCTACAAAAAAGACAACCAAGAAGAAACGAAAGTTGAAAACAGTGAAAAAAAATGAAATTAATTTTTCTTTTAGTTGTCCATTTTAGAGAGTATTTATAACACTATGACTGAGCAAGCTCATTCAGGCTTTGTGGGCCATTTAATTGAGTTACGAAATCGACTCATGAAAGCGCTCCTAAGCACTTTGCTGGTATTTATCGTCTTGATATTTTTTATGTACGATATTTATGATTTTATATCTGCACCCTTAGTATCAAACTTACCCAGTAACACAAGCATGATTGCTACAGATGTTACTTCTGTTGTTATAGTTCCAATTAAACTTACTCTGTTTTTAGCTTTTTTAATTGCCATACCCATGATATTGCACCAAGTTTGGGGGTTTATCGCACCCGGCTTGTATCAAAATGAGAAAAAAATGTTAGTACCCATTTTGATTTCAAGTGTGTTTTTATTTTATGGTGGGGTCAGCTTTTGTTATTTCGTCGTGCTGCCAATGATACTGGCTTTTTTCACTGCAGCAGGTCCCGAGATGATGACCTTAGCCCCTGACATAGGCAGCTATCTAAGCTTTGTTATTAAGCTTTTCTATGCATTTGGCATTGCTTTTGAAATACCGGTTGCCATTATGCTGTTATGCTGGAGCGGTGCGACAACTACTAAAAGCTTAAAAGAGAAACGCCCATATATCGTGGTCGGTGTGTTCGTGGTAGCCATGTTCTTAACCCCCCCCGATGTATTGTCACAAACATTATTAGCATTACCCATGCTGTTGTTATTTGAGTTAGGCTTAATTTTGGCTGCATTTTATACCGCCAAACCCCAACAGGAATCAGAGGAATAAATGAAAAAACAACTAATTCCATTTATTGCACTACTTACAGTTGCAGGCACAACGCACGCTAACGAAATTAATATTCAAGCATTGCAAGCCTGTACTTTTGTTGAAAACGACTTTAATCGCTTGCTTTGTTACGACAACATTATGGCAGGTAAATCACTGACTAAACCTGCAGCAAACAAACAAATTGAAAAGCCTGTAACAAACGCCGCCGCAGTTTCGGCACCTGCTGTAGTTGCTTCATCAAACCAAGTTGTTAAGACAAAAAATGAAGATTTTGGTCTAGAGCACAAAGAAGCAACAAAAGACAATGATGATGAGATTAGTGCCGTCGTTAAAAGCGTTGAAAAAGCCGCGTATGGCGAGCTCATCATCGAACTGAAAAATGGTCAACAATGGCGTCAAATTGGCTCAGATAGTTTACGTCTAAAAGCCAATGACACAGTCGTGATTGAGCGCGGTATTTTTAATTCATTTTTATTGAAAGTTGAAGGTCAAAACCGCTCAATTCGTGTTAAGCGCACAAACTAATGAGCACACGGCTTGTTGATGCTGGCGTCAACTTAAGCAATCATCAATTTGATGATCGTCACGCCGCTGTCATACAGCGAGCTGAGGCTGCGGGTGTAACGCAAATGCTATTGATTGGCTGTGATTTACAAAGCAGCCATGACTCATTACAGCTTGCAAAGCAATTTAATCTGCTGTGTACCGCCGGAGTTCATCCCCACGATGCGAAAACAGCCACTGAGGCACTTGAGAGTGAGCTAAGCGCACTTGTTAACCATGCACAGGTGGTTGCTATTGGTGAATGTGGGCTCGATTACAATCGCGATTTTTCTCCACGTGATGTACAACGAAGCGTTTTAAGAAGACAGCTGGCACTTGCTGAAACACTTAACATGCCTGTTTATCTTCATGAGCGAGATGCCAGCGAAGATATGTTTCAGATTCTAGCCGATTACAACGTACGTGGCGTATTACATTGCTTTACAGGTGATGCATCAGCATTACAAAATTACCTGGCGCTTGGGCTTTATATTGGCGTTACAGGCTGGGTGTGTGATGAACGCCGTGGTGAACAACTACAGGCGCTTGTGCCCGACATTCCATTAGAACGTTTGCTTATTGAAACAGATGCCCCTTTTTTATTGCCAAGAACCATTAAGCCTAAACCTAAGTCTCGGCGGAACGAGCCACAGTATCTTACCTATGTATGCCAGCAAATTGCTGACTTAAAAGGCTGTGAATTTACTGAAGTGGCAAAACAAACTACACTAAACTTTCAGACATTATTTACCACAAAGGGTTAAAATGAAGCGCCTATGGTCACTATGTGGCGTACTCTTCGTTGTTTTATTCAGTCATTATTTAAAGGCTAACCCTATCGCCGTTAGCTCGCACTTTAAGTCTCAACAAATCATAAATGTTGAGTACACGCTCGAGCCTATTACTCAGCAACAAGCATTTATCAGTAAAGATATCGACTGGCAAAAAAATCAAGCTGACACTCTTAACTTGGGCTTAAACCTGACACCCTTGTGGCTAAAGGTATCGATAAAAAATACCTCCTTGAATGATCTCACTCTGATTCTCTCGATCGATAACCCACTTCTTGATGAAGTCAGTGTTTTTCATGTGCAAGGTAGGCACATTCTGTCAAAGACCAAAATTGGCGACGCACTGCCGCTTGCAAATCGGCAAATAAAGAATGAGTCCTTACTTGTTCCACTCATTTTGCCTAAAGCAAGTCATACGGAAGTATTTTTAAGAGTTGAGAATGAGGGCGGATTACGTGTCCCTCTTAGTCTATGGGAGCCGTCTGAATACCTTAAATATAAAAGTAAATTTAACTTACTCTATGGATTATTAGTTGGTTTTATTCTTTCTTTGGCGATCACTAACCTCGTCCTGTACGGTTTTTCAAGACGCCGTTACTTTGCCTACACAGGTATTTTACTAACCTCATTATGGTTAACACTTGCTTATATATATGGTTTTGGGTATCGCTACTTACAACCGAGTGGTTTAACATTCCAGCAGTTGGCAATCCCGAGTCTATTTTTTATAAGTGGTGCGCTATTTGTTCCTATACAACGGTGTATTTTTAGCACTGATAATAAAACCCTCAGTCGCACTCAATTCTGGCTAGCCTGGGCCATGATATTGATAACAGTATTAATGTGGTTTCTCCCTAAACATTTTGCACTCTCACTGTGTTTAATCAGCTTGCCTATATTACTACTGGTGTTTTTCATCATTGCTATGAAGCAATTTAACCAGGCGTACAAGCAACCAAGCATTGCTTACCTTATTGGTTTATCTGCATTTTTCTCCGCGATTATTTACAGTGGTTTAGGTGTCTTTAACCCATTTAATTTAAATATTGGTATGCTTTCTCTTACATTTGTTTGCTTCTTAATTTGTAGTCTGAGCTTATGTTATGCCGTTATTAAATTATTCTTGATGCAACGTGATGCCGAAGTCGTGGCACAACAAAACGCATTAGCAGAGAGTAAAGCGCAAGATACCTTAATGCAGGAGCGCTTAGCCCTTCAAGAACAAGCTCGGCAAGATTTAGAGGCTAACATTGAAGAGCGAACATTTGAGCTGCAAGTTACCCTGCGTGAGCTTGAAGACAAAAATCGTGAGCTTGAGCAGCTCAATATGGAAGATGCATTAACGAAAACGAAAAATCGCCGTTATTTCGATAAAAAATTAATAATGGATATTCGCCGCTCCCGCCGGGAACAAACTCCGCTTAGCGTCATTATGCTCGATATCGACCATTTTAAAGCGATTAATGACAATTTTGGCCACTTAACCGGTGACCAAACCATTCAAACGACTGCAAATATTATTAAGGAACACTTAAAGCGCCCTCTCGATGAAGTCGCCCGGTATGGTGGGGAAGAGTTTGTTGTACTCTTGCCTAACACCCCCCTTGAAGGTGCCCTAATAATTGCTGAACAAATACGCAAAGCCGCTGCTAACACTGATATAATAGTTGCCGGAACAACGATTAAATTTACACTCAGTGCCGGTGTTTTCAGCGCCGTTGCAGAAGACGTTAATAAACCAAGTTTATTCACAGACTATGCCGACAAAGCCCTTTATCACGCAAAGCAAACAGGCCGTAATCGCGTAGTAAGTTATCCTCTACCAGACTAGGAGTATAAAAGCATGGCCCAATCAGGACTCGATCTTTTCCCATATACACGTATGCGCCGTATGCGCCGTGATAATTTCTCTCGACGCCTTATGGCTGAAAACCAACTAACCGTGAATGATCTTATTTTCCCTGTTTTTGTGTTAGAAGGTAAAAACCGCCGTGAAGCCATTGAATCTATGCCGGGGATTGAGCGCCTTTCTATCGACTTATTGCTAGAAGAAGCCAAAGAGCTTGTTGAATTAGGTGTACCCGCTGTCGCGATTTTTCCTGTTACACCGAGTGATAAAAAATCACTGCTCGCTGAAGAAGCTTACAACCCAGATGCACTTGCACAACGCACTGTGCGTGCACTAAAAGAAGCATTTCCAGAGCTGGGGGTTATCACTGATGTTGCACTCGATCCATTCACTGTGCATGGCCAAGACGGCATTATTGATGACGAAGGCTATGTGATTAACGATGTGACAACTGAAATACTCGTAAAACAAGCACTTTCACATGCCGAAGCCGGTGCTGATGTCGTCGCACCTTCTGACATGATGGATGGTCGCATCGGTGCAATTCGAGAAGCATTAGAAGCGCAAGGCCATATCCATACTCGCATCATGGCGTATTCTGCTAAATACGCTTCAAGCTATTATGGACCATTTCGTGATGCGGTAGGCTCAGCAGGTAATTTAAAAGGTGCCGACAAAAAAACCTATCAAATGGATCCAGCAAATTCAGATGAAGCCTTGCGTGAAGTAGCGTTAGACCTACAAGAAGGTGCAGATATGGTGATGGTTAAACCTGGCATGCCATATTTAGATGTTGTACGTCGCGTGAAAGACGAGTTTGGCGTACCAACATTTGCGTATCAAGTGAGCGGTGAATATGCCATGCATAAAGCAGCCATTGATAATGGTTGGCTTGCAGAAGAGGCAATAATCATGGAATCTTTACTGGCCTTTAAACGTGCAGGTGCCGATGGCATCCTCACTTATTTTGCTAAACAAGCAGCAACGTGGTTAAAAAATAACTAACCTAAAGTAAATAGTCTAAAAAACAGTGATTATTTCACTTTTATTAACATTTTGTATTCAATTTGTCATAGATTTTCCTTAAAGTATTGTGTCCCAATTTGGGACTCAAATCATACATACACGGGAAAATATAATGATAAATACTAAATTAACGCCGCTCGCGCTTGTCATTGCAAGCCTGAGCGCGCCTGCCTCAGCCAACTTAATCATCTCAGAATACGTTGAAGGAAGCGCCAACAACAAAGCTGTTGAGCTTTACAACACGTCAAGCACCGAGTTATCACTCGATGGTTACACTATCTCATTGTATTCAAATGGAAATGGTGACTTAGCCTCTCCTAATAACAGCCTCACCTTAAGCGGTACCCTTGCTGCAAATGGCACATATGTGATTGCTAATGCAGGCGCTAGTGCAGAATTAATAGCAAAAGCAGATACAGATTCAACCATTACCTACTTTAATGGTGATGATGCGTTGGTATTAAGCAAAGACGGAGCAATTGTTGATAGCTTTGGTCAACTCGGTGTTGATCCAGGTTCAGCGTGGTCTGAGGGGGGAGTAACAACGGCTAATAAAACACTCCGTCGTAAAACGAGTGTAACCACTGGCCGTACCGATGCAGCGGCAGCCTTTAACCCAAGCGAAGAGTGGGAACAATTCGATCAAGACGATTTCAGCAACTTAGGCCTTTATGGTGACAGCAGTGAACCAACACCTGAGCCAGAGCCAGTAACACCACTTGTGTGTGGCGCAGAAAAAACCTTAATCAGTGCCATTCAAGGTGAAGGGGGTGATAGCCCACTTATTAACACTGAAGTAGAAGTTGAAGGCGTAGTCACTGCTGACTTCCAAGGTGATGATCAACTTAAAGGTTTCTTCATCAGCTCACTTGCGGCTGATATCGATGCAAACCCACTTACCTCTGAAGGCGTATTCGTTTATTTCGCTGATACTGATGTGACTGTTGGTGACCACGTACGTGTTAAAGGCAGCGTGGCTGAATACTACAGCGCAACACAACTGGGTGATGTTAGCCAAGTAGAAATTTGTGCGACAGGTTTAACTACCGACGCTACGGCTATCACCTTGCCAGTTGCTGACGTTGCAGACCTTGAAGCTTACGAAGGTATGCTCGTTACCCTCTCTCAACCACTTGTCGTTAATAACAACTATGGCCTTGGCCGCTACGGCGAAGTTGACTTAGGTACTGAGCGTTTATACCAAGGCACGCAAGTTGCGCTCCCAGGTGATGCTGCGAATGCAATTGAAGCTGAAAACCTGAAGAAGCAAATCTTAATTGATGATGGTTCAACCAAACAAAACCGTGATCCAATTGCTTATCCTGGCACGGGCCTCGATGCTTATAATACTCTGCGTTTAGGCGATACAGTAAATTCTATCACCGGTGTAATGGGTTACAGCTTTGACCGTTACCGTATTCACCCGACTGTGCAACCTAGTTTTACAGCAACAAATCCACGTGCAGACGCACCTGAGCTTGCCGAAGGTGCAGATTTACGTGTTGCTAGTTTCAATGTACTGAACTACTTCAATGGTGATGGCCAAGGTGCAGGTTTTCCTACTAGCCGCGGTGCAGACAGTGAAGAAGAGTTTATTCGTCAACAAGCGAAAATCGTCAGTGCAATCACTGCAATTCAGGCAGATGTGATTGGCTTAATGGAAATCGAAAACGATGGCTTTGGTGAAAATAGCGCTATTGCCAGCCTAGTAGCAGCACTCAATGATGAAGACGTAAACAACAATTATGCTTTTGTTGACTTTAATGTCCCACAGGTAGGCACTGACGCGATTACAACGGCAATTATCTATCGTGCAAATAAAGTAACCGAGGTTGGCACAGCCGCGCATACTACGGTTGCACCATTTGATTACAGTAATCGTCCGCCAATTGCACAAAGTTTTAAATCGCTAGAAACAGAAGAGGTTTTCACTGTTGCTGTTGCGCATTTAAAATCAAAAGGAGGCTGTGGCAGTGCCGAAGGCAATAATGCAGATTTAGGCGATGGCCAAGCATGTTGGAATGAAATTCGAGTTGCGGGTGCCAATGCCTATGCAGATTGGTTAGCCACTCATCCTACGGGTGTCGCAGATGACGATATCATTTTGGTTGGCGATATGAACGCTTATGCTATGGAAGACCCTATCCGTGCATTTGCAGACAAAGGCCTTAAGAGTGCTGTTGCAGAGTTAGATGGTAACACATTAGGTTATTCTTATAGCTTCTCTGGTCGTATTGGTAGCCTTGATCATGCATTAGTATCTGAATCACTGCTTGGTAAAGTAGTTGCAGCGACAGATTGGCATATCAATGCCGATGAGCCAATTAGCTTAGACTATAATCTTGAATACAAGTCATCAACTCAACAAGCAAGCCTCTTTGCAGACAATGCTTATCGAGCATCGGATCATGACCCAGTCATCATTGATATTAAATCAGAGCCAGCACCAGAGCCTATTCCTGAGCCACAAGCCCCAGTAATAAGCCCAGAGCAAGCTTTCGAAGTACTTGAAAATAGCGCGATTGGTACTGTCATTGGCCAACTTGAATTCAGCGATGCTGATGCTGAGTATACGCCAGTTGTAAAATTCATTGTTTCTGGTGAAAACGCAGATGCGATATCAATCGACGCACTCGGTCAAATCAGCCTTACGAAAGAGCTTGATTATGAGTTCGAAAATAAACTAACACTTATGATCCGCGCTGAAGATAGCGCAGGTAACTTATCGGAAGCGCAACTGCTTTACATCAATGTGAAAAATGATGAAGCTGACGACGAAGACGAAGACGATTCTGGCTCATTTGGCTGGCTGAGTTTACTTGCTTTACCTTTCGTGGCTGTACGCCGCCGCTTTAAAGCATAAACATTAAAAAGGCCGCAATTGCGGCCTTTATTCATCCTGCGATTTAAGCCTTACACTCTACATGTGCCTTAAATGTACTAGAGCCTTTGTTTACTTTATACAACTTCGTAATTGCTAATTGCTGCTCTTCATTAATTTGCCAATTACTAAAATGGTATTTTTCACCATTCTCAAGGCTAATCTTAAACACCGTAAGAAAGGCCACTTTCTTAAACTCAATGGCTTTAATCTCTTCAGCATTTATATAACGCTTACCAAAACCACGAGAATAGCAAATGCCAGCTTTGTAGCAGTGTAAAAAACGGATCTGCAAAAAGTTTAATACCGTGATAAACAGTAAAACTGGCAAAATAAACATCAGTAATGACGTACCAATAATGTTAACACTAAATGCAACAAGACTAGCCAGCACTAACTTGCTTCCCTGTACGGTCCAATTTGGACTTAACTTAATCGTTTTCATGAGAATATATCTTTAATTTTTAATAAAAATAAGCAGGACTTTTAATACAAAATGATTAACTAATCATTCGCAAGGCAATTCTACACCGTTCAAAAAAGGTACACAAGGTGCAAAATAAGACTTTTAGACTAGAACAAAATGATTAATTCACAACTTACTAAAAAGCATAGCTTTTTAGATTAAAAATAAATTTGTACAAAAATCATGCACATCAAACCACTTAGTACTTATTTGGTAATTATGAAAATAAAACCAATACTAAAAACCGTGATCATATTGGGAACATTAATAAAGAAGCACTGAATAGAAGATTAATTTAGATGTGTTATTTGTAATCGTGCTTGGCGGGCAATAAAAAACCCGCAACAAGTGCGGGTTTTTTGAAGAAATTAAAAGGCTAATTACTTAGCAGCTTTTTTCTCTTTTTCTGCAGCGATTACGGTTTCAGCTACGTTTTGTGGACATGGTGCGTAGTGTGAGAACTCCATAGAGAACTGACCACGACCAGACGTAATAGTACGTAAGTGACCGATGTAACCGAACATTTCAGAAAGTGGTACTTCACCCTTGATGCGAACGCCCATTGCGCCTGCTTCTTGGTCTTTGATCATACCACGACGACGGTTAAGGTCACCGATTACGTCACCTACGTTGTCTTCTGGTGTGAACACGTCAACTTTCATGATTGGCTCAAGAAGTTGTGCACCCGCTTTAGGGATAGACTGACGGAAAGCGCCTTTAGCAGCGATTTCGAACGCGATTGCTGATGAGTCAACTGCGTGGAAAGCACCGTCGAAAAGTTCTACTTCAACGTCTAATACTGGGAAGCCAGCTAGAACACCTTCATCCATCATAGACTTAAAGCCTTTCTCAACTGCAGGCCAGAATTCCTTAGGAACGTTACCACCAACAACTGAAGATGTGAATGTGAAACCTGAGTTAGGCTCACCTGGTTTGATGCGGTAATCAATTTTACCGAATTGACCAGAACCACCAGATTGTTTCTTGTGCGTGTAGCTATCTTCGATTTCTTTCGTGATAGTTTCACGGTAAGCAACCTGAGGTTGACCAACAACTAGGTCTACGCCGTAAGTACGCTTAAGGATATCTACTTTGATATCTAAGTGAAGCTCACCCATACCTTTAAGGATGGTTTCGCCTGAATCTTCGTCAGTTTCAACTTGGAATGAAGGATCTTCTGCAACCATCTTACCGATCGCGATACCCATCTTCTCGTTACCGCCTTTGTCTTTAGGCGCAACAGCGATTGAGATAACTGGATCAGGGAAGATCATCGCTTCAAGTGTACATTCGTGCTTAGGATCACATAGAGTGTGACCAGTTTGAACGTTCTTCATACCAACAACAGCGATGATATCACCCGCTTGTGCTTCAGTAAGTTCAGTACGCTCATCAGCTTGCATCTCAACCATACGGCCGATACGCTCTGTTTTACCTGTTGCAGAGTTAAGTACTGTATCACCTTTTTTCATACGACCAGCGTAGATACGGATGAATGTAAGTGCACCGAAACGGTCGTCCATGATTTTGAACGCTAACGCTTTAAGTGGTGCATCTGCATCAACAGTTGCAACTTCACCAGTCGCTTCACCTGTTTCTGGATCAGTTAGAGGCTGTGGATCAACTTCTGTAGGCGCAGGTAGGTAATCTACAACCGCGTCTAGTACTAATTGCATACCTTTGTTTTTGAATGCAGAACCACAGAACGTTGGGAAGAACGCAAGATCACGAGTACCTTTACGGATACAACGCTTGATTTCTTCTAATGAAGGCATTTCACCTTCCATGTACGCTTCCATTAGCTCATCGTCTTGCTCAACAGCAGACTCAATTAGCATCTCATGGTATTCTTCAACTTTGTCTACCATGTCAGCTGGAACGTCTTGTACTTCGTAGTTTTCAGGAAGACCTGTCTCGTCCCAAACGTATGCTTTTTTCTCAAGTACGTCTACAACACCACAGAATTGGTCTTCGATACCGATTGGTAAAGTCATAACTAGTGGGTTAGCACCAAGTACTTTTTCTACTTGACCAACTACGCGGTAGAAGTCAGCACCCATACGGTCTAGTTTGTTTACGAAGATTACACGTGCAACTTCTGATTCGTTCGCATAACGCCAGTTAGTTTCTGACTGTGGCTCAACACCACCAGAACCACAGAATACACCGATACCACCGTCTAGTACTTTAAGTGAACGGTATACTTCTACTGTGAAGTCAACGTGTCCCGGAGTATCGATAACGTTTAAGCGGTGGCCTTTCCACTCACAAGTTACAGCTGCTGATTGGATTGTAATACCGCGCTCAGCTTCTTGTTCCATGAAGTCAGTAGTAGACTCACCGTCGTGTACCTCACCAGTCTTATGAATTTTACCCGTAAGCTTAAGGATACGCTCAGTGGTGGTAGTTTTACCCGCGTCAACGTGGGCGAAAATACCAATATTTCTGTACTTCGATAAATCTGCCATTATTTTACTCTTAATAAAGTCGAAAAATTATTCGGCGGGAGTATAGCATTACTTAAAGCGAACATCACCATAGAAGTCGCTTAAAATGCAATCAATTTTATAAAATTTTTATATGCAAAGGATAAGCGGCACTTTTTAAAGTGCCGTTAAAGTGATGTTAAGGTGCCAAGGAGTCATTTTATGTCTCCAAAAATAAAAAGAGATTCGAAATAATGCGAAAAAACGCCTAATCAAATGCCATCTCAGGAATCTCACCCGAGACAATAAGTTTGCCTTGTGTCTTTGCAATAATCTCATCAACCGAAACACCTGGGGCACGCTCTAATAAATGAAATGCACCGTCTTTAATTTCTAATAACGCTAAATCGGTGATCACTTTATTAATACAACCAACACCAGTGAGCGGTAAACTACACTCTGTTAGTAGCTTTGATTCACCGTGTTTATTGGCGTGCGTCATGGTGCAAATAATGTTTTTAGCACCGGCCACTAAATCCATTGCGCCTCCCATGCCTTTAACAAGCTTTTTCGGGATCATCCAACTGGCAATGTTGCCGTTTTGGTCAACTTCAAAGGCACCCAGTACCGTTAAATCAACATGCCCGCCACGGATCATGGCAAAGCTTTCTGCAGAGCTAAAAATAGCCGCCCCCGTTGCCGCAGTGACCGTTTCTTTACCGGCGTTGATCATATCGGCATCAACTTGGTCTGCGCTTGGGTAGGGACCCATACCGAGCAAGCCATTTTCTGATTGCAGCATCACTTCGATGCCATCAGGGACATAATTCGCGACTAAGGTTGGAATTCCAATGCCTAAATTAACGTAGTAACCGTCTTGTAATTCCATCGCCACGCGTTTAGCGATTTGTTCTCGTGATAATGCCATCTGCGTGCTCCTTATTGGCTCTCTTGCTTAGTGGTTACTTTCTCGATGCGTTTTTCAAATTCACCTTTAATCACGCGGTCAATATAGATACCCGGTGTGTGAATTTGACTTGGCTCAAGCTCCCCTGGCTCAACGATTTCTTCAACTTCAAGAACCGTAATTTTGCCCGCGGTTGCCGCCATCGGGTTAAAATTCATTGCCGTATGTCGATAAATACAATTGCCGTAACGGTCTGCTTTCCACGCTTTTACTATCGCAAAGTCACCCGTAATACTTGGCTCTAATAAATAATCGCGACCATTAATATTGCGGGTTTCTTTACCCTCAGCGACCGGTGTACCCACACCCGTCGCGGTATAAAATGCAGGAATACCCGCACCACCAGCACGCATTTTTTCAGCTAAGGTGCCTTGCGGTGTGAGCTCAACCTCAAGCTCACCGTTTAATAATTGCTGCTCAAATAACGCGTTTTCGCCGACATACGACGCCACCATTTTGCGGATCTGCTTGTCTTCGAGCAACACACCTAAGCCAAAACCATCTACGCCGCAGTTATTCGACACCACGGTTAAATCACGCGTGCCTTGACGTTTAATTTCAGCAATTAGACCTTCGGGAATACCACATAAGCCAAAGCCGCCAGCGATGACAGTCATGCCATCTTCAAGGCCTGCCATAGCATCACTATACGTTGTTACTACTTTATCAAAACCAGCCATGGGCTCCTCCTATTGTGCTGTCCAACCGCCATCAATGGCGATTGCTTGCGCAGTAATGTTTCTTGCTGCATCCGCCATTAAAAAGCTCACGGTATGCAGTATTTCATCTAAGCCGATAAATGCCTTTTTCGGCATAGGAGCAAGCATAATGGTGTCGATCACTTGCTGCTCAGAAATGCCATGTTCTTTCGCTTGAGACGCTATTTGCTGCTCCACCAGCGGGGTTTTCACATACGCCGGACACACCGTATTAATCGTGATGTTGGCATCGCCAGTTTCGAGTGCCATGGTTTTTGCAAAGCCAATTAAGCCATGTTTTGCGGCGATATAAGCCGACTTATACTTAGAGGCGACCATGGCATGAATTGAGCCAATGTTAATGATGCGACCAAAATCTTGCTTACGCATACGCGGCAATACCGCTTTGGTCATCATTGCCGGACCAACAAGCATTACCTGTTGTAAAAACTGCCATTTATCTGCCGGAAAGTCTTCAAGCTTGGCAACATGCTGGATACCCGCATTATTAATAAGAACATCAATCGGCTGATTTAGCTCAGTGAAAAATTGCTCTATCGCAGTGCTGTCTGCCACATTCAGTGCATAGCCTTCAGCGCTACCGCCTTGCTCTACAATTCCTGCTGCTGCTTGCTGCGCCGCATGTTGATTTAAATCAGTGACAATAATGGTATGCCCTTGCATCGCAAGTTGCTGGGCAATATACAGCCCAATACCACTGGCAGCACCGGTAATTAAAACTGTTTTGCTCATCGGGTTACTCCTCTAAAAACTCACTGATAAGCTGCGCCTTAGGCGCAATTGAGAACAGGCCATCAAGGTGCCCCCAACCGCCTTCGATTTCAGAAAGCGTGACATCTTTACCTTGCGCTTTCATGGTTTCATACACAGCGCGCATGTTTTCAGGGCGTAGCAATAAGTCGTTACTTGCAGGAAGCAGTAAGGTTTTTGCAGATACGTTTTTAAGTGCACTGGTTAAATCACTTTGCATACCCGCCGTAAATAATTGTGATGCCCGGACCAAATACAATACATGGTTCGCATCTTGAGTTTGCGCACGCGCCATTGCACGCTGTGCAAGCACTTGGTTTAATTTAGGCAAAGTGCGAATGTCTTTTAACGCCCCGTCATCTAGAACGTTAAAATCTGGGAAACTGGCATTGTAAATAATCGGGTGCATTGCATCTTGAGTGATATTGAGCATGGTTGCAGCAAGCCCCTCTAACGGGCGCTCTTTGCCATAGTAATTACCTTGTTGCCAATTTTTATCAAGGCGAATTGGTAAAGCCCATTTTTCAAGTGCTGCGACAGTCCATGCGTCCATCGTTGCCGCACCAATGACATGAATTAAACGCTCTACTTTATCGGGGTAACGTGTTGCCCATTCAAGCGCTTGAAACGAGCCCATAGATGCGCCCATTACTGCATGTAATTTATTAATGCCTAGGCTGTCTAATAAACGCTTTTGCACATTAACAAAGTCAGTGATCGTCACAACAGGAAAATCCAAACCATAGGGTTTACCCGTTTTTGGGTTAATCGATGCTGGACCTGTGGTGATCACATTAGAATCGTGCCAATTCGCATTCACTAAGGTGTCTGAACTGATCACAAAATATTTATTAGTATCAATCGCCTTACCTGGGCCGATGATCGCATCCCAATACCCTGGTAATGCATCATCTGCTTTATATTTTCCCGCAGCATGTGAGGTACCCGAAAAATAATGGGTAATTAAAATCACATTATCTTTGTTGGCATTTAATTTACCGTAACTTTCCCAACCAATATCGACTTTAGGTAAAGTCACGCCAGAGACAGTGGTAAAGTCCTTTGTCGTAAAATGCTGTTTTTCTACCAGCATTGTCTGAGGTGGTGTGTTATCAGCAGCAAACGCTGTGCAACTAAATACAACCAACCATAGCAACATTATTAATTTAGTTTTCATTGCTGTTCCTTAAAATAAAATAAAGAGTCCAAGTGCCAATGCCACACCTATGAGCGGAATAACCGCTGTTAGCGCTGCCATTGACCAATAAGCGCGTTGATGCGTTTCTTTACAGATAGCGCGTATGGTCGTTACCACATAGCCATTATGCGGCAAGGTGTCGAGTGCGCCCGAGCTAATTGCCACCACACGGTGTAGTTGCTCTGGGTTCACACCCATATCTAAATACCCAGGTGCGACAAGGGGTAATGCAATGGCTTGCCCGCCAGAAGCCGAACCAGTTAAACCCGCAATGACACTCACGGCAACCGCAGCCCCTACAAGTTCATTGCCAGGCATATGCGTCATTACATCCACAGCAGCAGTAAACGCAGGTGACACCTTAGCCACCGCACCAAAACCAACAACTGCTGCGGTATTACCAATGGCGACCAATGCCCCGGTTGTACCCACATTAATGGCATTCCCCATATCGTGAAAATGCTTAAAGTTAATAATCACAATACTTAACACCCCTCCCAGCAACGCAACGATCAATGCTGTTTGCTGTAACACATCGTGTAAAGTAAATGATAAAAGCAGTACCACAATCAAAGGGATCACCCCCGTAATTGGGTGCGGGCGACGACGTTCAATTATTACCGGGTCGTCATCACGCGCTTCGAAAGTTTCGCCATTAGCCACCGCTTTTTTGATCATTTTGTTTAACCAAAAATAGCCTGCTATAGCCATGAAAATAGCCACCACTAAACTCACTTCCCATGCAGCATAAGGCGAGGTACCTAAGTGCTTCACGGGGATCCAGTTTTGGATTTCAGGTGAACCAGCCGAGGTCATGGTAAAGGTCACTGAGCCAAATGCGAGGGTCGCTGGAATAAAACGGCGCGGTAAATTGGCATCTTTAAACAAACTAAGTGCCATTGGGTAGACAGAAAACGCTACGATAAACACGCTAACGCCACCATACGTTAATACAGCACACGCAATCACTACAGCAAGCACCGCGTGCTTCATGCCTAGTTTACCCACAATATAACTTGCCACACTGTCTGCCGCACCCGTGTCTTCCATAAACTTACCGAATAAAGATCCCAGCAAGAACATAAAGAACCACGCACTTAAGAAACCAGCAAAGCCGTCCATATAGGCATTAATAAAGTTTGAGTCAGCCGACACAGGAAAAATAGCCATGCCACTACTGAGTGCGACAAGTAGCGCACAGATTGGCGCGGCAATAAATAAATTTACCCCACGCAACGTTAAAATGATCAGCAGTATTAAACCGCCTAACAGTCCTATCATGCTCAGCATAGACATTCCTATAATTATTGTTATTAAACAGATGAGGTGACATCGGAATAATGCATTCAGTCTTACCTTAAGCGCCAAAAAAAGACATAACACTAAGGTACTATCTGCTTTAAAAATAGCTTAAAAGCTTGATAAATAAAGGCCTATAGCGGGTATAGCACTATGGTACTAATTCATTTTTCGCAACTATCTTCTACATTAACTGACAGGTGACACGGGCAAATATTATGAGTCTTAGGCAACATCATCGTGAGTGGCCACAAGACAAATGACAACAATAACAAGGAATACAACATGATAAAGCTTAACCCAAAAGTCGCGCCACTTACTCTGGCAGTCTCCCTTGCTTTAGCAGGTGTGAATGCGCAAGCAGCTGATCAAGCAGAACCTGCAGCCAAGAAAGGTGAACTTGAACGCATTCAGGTAACAGCGCGTAAAACCGTTGAAAACCTACAAGAAGTACCTGTTGCAGTGACCTCAATTGGTGCTGAAGAGCTGGCTGAAAATGGCATATCAGTGATGACCGAAGTTCAACAGTTTTCACCTAACACCACACTACAAGCAAGCCGTGGTACTAACTCAACCATTACTGCATTTATTCGTGGCGTAGGTCAGCAAGATCCACTGTGGGGCTATGAGCCTGGTGTCGGTATCTATATTGACGACGTCTATTTAGCGCGTCCACAAGGTGCGGTACTCGACCTACTAGACGTACAACAAATCGAAGTACTTCGTGGTCCACAAGGGACGCTGTATGGTAAAAATACCATTGGTGGCGCAATTAAGTATGTCACCAAAGAAATGAGCGGCGATGCCATGTTAAATGTGCAGGGCACAGTGGGTAGCTACAACCAAAAGGACCTTAAAATCACAGGTCAACTGCCTATTGTTGACGAAAAACTGTATGTGGGCTTTGGGTTTGCTACATTAAACCGTGATGGCTTTGGTGAGTTTTTAACCTCAGCACTTGATAACCAAGACCGCGAAAACTACAACAAAGATGTCACTGCAGCTCGTGTTACATTAGAATACACACCAACAGATGACTTATTCTTCCGCTTAGCGTGGGATAAAACAGAAGATAAATCGAACGCCAAAGGCGGCTACCGTTTACTACCAAGCTTACTCACGGATGCGCCAGTCCCCGACAGTGTATACGACTCATACACCAGCTTACCAACATGGAACAAAGTTGAACTTGAGGGTTACAGCTTAACTGCACGTTGGGATATGACTGATTACACCAGCATTAAATATGTAGGTTCAAGCCGTGAGAGCTATTCACCAACCAACATCGACTTTGATAATACTTCAATTCAAATTTTCGATGTTCCTGCTATTTACGATGATGAGCAAACCACTCATGAATTGCAGCTAAACCATCAAGGCGATAACTACAAACTGGTTTCGGGTCTTTATTACTATGACGGTGAATCATGTGGTCAATTCCAAGCTATCTTGAAAGTATTAGGTCAGGCATTAGGTGGCCCAAGTTTAACTCGTGAAACAGGTGGCTGTAGTAACTCAACAAGTAAGGCTGCTTACATCCAAGGTAGTTATGACTTTAACGAACAATGGTCAATGACATTGGGCGCGCGTTACACCAAAGACAAAAAAGAAGCGAATGTTTATAACGGTTTAATTTTTGATACTGTTTATCCAGAATCAGACTGGATCCCTGGTTACACTCGCCCAGAAGGCCAACTTGTACCAACGGTACTCGATGATGAAGAAGAATGGTCACGCTTCACACCGCGCGCAGGTGTTGAATACCAGTATTCAAACGACATTATGTTCTTTGCAAGTTATGCGCAAGGCTTTAAATCAGGCACATTCAACCCGCGTGCAACAACCGCAGAGCCAGCTGCACGACCAGAAATTGTTGATTCTTTCGAAATGGGTATGAAGAGCGAATGGAACAATAACTTACGTGCAAACGTCACCGTATTTACCCTTGATCATAAAGACCGCCAATATATTTCTGTACTACCGGGCGACAGTGCAGCTGATTTAAACCAACGTTTAGGTAACATTGGTGAATCTAAATCAGACGGTATTGAGCTTGAACTTAATTACGTAGCCACAGAATCACTCAGCTTTGATGCCTCAGTCGGTTATATCGACAGTAGCTTCGACAATGTTATTGATTACAATCCTGAAACAGGTGAAGCATTTGACAAGTCAGACCGCTTTAGCGTTTCAAATACGCCTGATTTAACCTTTAATTTAGGTGCAACATACCGTATGTACACTGAAATGGGTGACTTTGTCGTCAATGGTAATTACTACTACCGTGGTGATTATGCACTGTTCGAAGAAGACAGCCTATTAACGCAAGATGCTTACGGTATCTTCAACATGGGTGTGACATGGTACAGCACTGATGGTCATTGGACGGCGGGTCTTTACGGTAAAAACTTAACCGACGAAGAGTACATGATTGGGGGTTACCAATTCGTAGCACCTGATCCGAGCGACCCTACCGATACTAGCAAATACACCCCAGGTTTAGGGGGTGATAATACGCTAATCGGTTACTACGGCGACCCTCGCACTGTCGCTTTCACCGTAGGTTACCGTTTCTAAATCCTTGTGTGAGAAAGGTTTGCCTGATACTTCCCCTCAGGCAAACCTTGTTTCCAACTGTAAAATCACTTATAACATAACGCATTGGAGAATCGAGGGAATGTCTTTAGCTGTGAACACCATAATCGCCGATGATCATCCGTTATTTAGAAGTGCACTTCGTCAAGCGGCCGCAACATCTGTGCCTGAAGAACACATAAAAGAAACCAGTGATATTGATGGCTTATTTACATTATTAGCCGCTCACCCAGAAATTGAGCTGATTTTTTTAGATCTCACCATTCCTGGTGCAAATGGTCTGCAAGCCCTGTCGCAATTGCGTAATCACTACCCCGATATTTTAGTCATTATGGTCTCAGCCAATGAAACACCCGCCATTATTAAACAAGCAATGAGCCTAGGTGCAGCTGGCTATATTCCTAAGTCATCGTCTCTTGATGTGATCAGCGAAGCAATTAGTCATGTGCTAAATGGCGATACGTGGTTACCTCCTGAAGTTGATTTAACCGATGTGGTAATCAATGATGAGCAGAGTGAGTTTGCTCGTAACCTTGAAAAACTCACCCCACAACAATACCGCGTGCTGGCGATGATTGCCGATGGTTTACTCAATAAACAAATTGCTTTTGAAATGTCGATTCAAGAAACCACCATTAAACAGCATGTATCAGCCATTTTACGCAAACTCAATGTGTATAACCGTACTCAGGCAGGTATTTTATTTAATCAGCTTTCGCAGGTTGGTAAAATAGAAGACAACTAAAATAGAAGACAACGAGTACTGTACTAAACTCACATTAATAAACCACGTTAATAAACGCGACTCCCGTTTTTATTTAAAATTCCCATTAGTGAGAATTCACCTTCCGCATTAAAAACAAAACACTATATATTTTAATAACTTAAAGTTTGGCACACTCCTCGCTTATGTGTTCGTAACAAGCATATACCGATAAAAATGAACGCTAAGGATAATCATGTGCTTACGCTACAACCTGATAACGCGCATGCGAAAAAGCAACTGGCTAAGCTTGCAAAATTAAATCAATAAACGCCGTTTTTATACGCTGTCCCACTTTTGATTTATTAATCCCGGAAGTGGGAATTTCCGCATTCACAAAAACATAAAAAGCCATATAATTCATAAACTTAAATATTGGCATGTTCCTCGCTATTGTATTTATTAATTAAAAACACAATGAAACATAGCCAATGGATTTAGATAGCACCTTAAAACCTAGCAATAAGCCAAGTCAGCGTAAAAAGTTGATCATTGGCGTCTTAATTATAAGCACGTTGCTTGTAATGTGGTTGGTCAAATCATGGCTCGCCCCCACGACGCTCTTGGCCAAGCAACTGCAAATCGCCACCGTTAAAAAAGCCGATTTTATAGTGAAGATACGCGGTTTTGGTCGTTTAAAACCCAAATTCCAACGCTATTTAACCAATACCGATACTGCCATGGTCGAGGCTATCCATGTTTACCCTGGCACCTTAGTGACTAAAGACACGGTTATACTCAGCTTAATAAACCCGCAACAAGCACAACGTTTATCGGTTGCGCGATTAGAACTCGCCCGCCAAAAAGCCAGTGTCAATGAGCAACAAATTAACCAGCAAAGTGAACTACTTGAACGCCAAGCTAACCTCGCGATTTTAAAAAGTGAATTACAAAGTGCAGAGCTCAGAGCCGATGCCGAAAGCAAATTAGTTGAGCAAGGTATTGTTTCAAGCTTAGATTACAAACGCAGCTTACTCAGTGTCGCACAACTAACTGAACGCGTTAACATCGAAAAGCAACGCCTTATGCAACTAAAAGAAATGCACCTACAGCGCGATAAAATTCAGCAAGAGTTATTAAGCCAATTTGAGCTGAATTATCAGGTAGAACAACACGCATTTGATGAACTGCAAATCAAAGCCGGTATCGATGGCATGCTGCAAGAGCTCAATGTAGAACTTGGGCAAAACCTCATGCCGGGCACCCGCCTTGCTGTTGTGGGTTCAAATAAAGCACTCAAAGCTGAGCTCAGTGTACAGCAAGCCGATGCAGAAAAAGTGGCACTAAATATGACAGCTAAAGTAAACACCTTTAGCCAAGCGGGTCAGGGAGAAGTAAGCGCTAAAGTGACCCGAATTGATCCTATCGTGACCGACGGTCGCGTGATCATAGAACTTGATTTAGAAGGGACGCTGCCTGCCAATGCTCGACCCGACTTAAGCATCGAAGGCTATGTAGTGAGTAATATCATCCCCGATGCATTAACCATTAATGTACCGCAAAGAGCAACGGCGCACAGCCATGCCACTCTTTTTAAACTCAATCCAAGTACTCAGTTAGCAGCGCCAATTAATATCGAATTTGGTACACTCAGTGACAACCAAATTCAACTTTTGAGCGGCGCCACTGAGGGCGAACAGCTGATCATTTCAGATCTTTCTAAATGGCAGCATTTGGCAACAATAAAAATCGAACAGGACAGTTTATGAAAACCAATACGCTTATCTCATTAAACAATATCGCCAAAGTCTATCGCGGCCAAAATGTTGAAACCTATGCATTAAATAACATCAGTCTGAACATTAACCAAGGTGACTATATTTGCATTAGCGGCCCCTCTGGCTGTGGTAAATCAACGCTGCTTTCACTACTGGGCTTGCTTGATAGCCCTACAGGTGGCGACTATTTCATTAAAGATGTCGACACTAAAACCCTCGATATGGATCAACAAGCAGAGTTGAGAAATCTACATATTGGCTTTATTTTTCAGTCGTTTAATTTAATTGATGAACTATCTGTATTCGATAACGTTGCACTACCTCTCACCTATAGAGAGCCCGCAATGAGCCAAAACGACATTGAAGCGGCAGTAAAGCAAGCACTCGATGAAGTAGAAATGGGCCACCGTGCTCAGCATAAACCCAATCAATTATCGGGTGGTCAACAGCAGCGCATTGCTATCGCCCGTGCGCTGGCTGGTAAACCCAGCATTCTATTAGTGGATGAGCCAACGGGTAACTTAGACTCAAAAAATGGTGATGCGGTTATGGACTTGCTCGATGAGCTGAATAAAAAAGGCACCACGATTTGCATGGTTACCCACGACTTACGTTACGCAGGACGTGCCAAAACCCAGCTAAAACTACTCGATGGCGAAATTATTTCCTACTCAGAGGCGCGTCAAGCCTCAGATCACTTAGCAGCCACTGAACACAATGAAGAAAGTGCAGAGGTGATCTAACATGAAACTAACCAAAATACGCACTCAATTGAGTTTAGCATGGGCATCTCTGATGAATGCCCCCGGCTTTGTAACGGCGGTTATCGCAACATTGGCACTCACCCTCGCCACCTTGTTTGTGGTACTCAGTTTAGTAAACAGCTACTTTTTAAAGCCACTGGATGTCTACGATGAAAATCGCATGGTGGTCGTTGAACAATCCCTTACCTATGATGACTACGACGCCACCGGCTTTCAAAGTTATCAGTCGATGGTGCATTGGCTTAAGCATAATCAAAGCTTCGAGCAAAGTATGATGATCAATGCTGGCGAGCAAATCTTTGCCAACCTCGATGGCCAACCAAAAGAGCCGGTACTTTATGTGGGTGGCAATTATTTTGACTTGTTGCACACCCCATTCTTACTGGGGCAAGGTTTTGACCTTGGCGAAACGCTAGAAACACTCGACGATCGCGTAGTGATTTCAGCCAACTTTTGGCGTAAACATTTTAATAGCGATCCTAACATTATTGGTAAACCCTTGTCGGTTATGGCCGGTGAAACCGATCATGTTCACCGTATCGTGGGGGTTGTTGATGATTCATTTAGCCCACCTTATATGTTTAAAGCAAGTGATGTTGAAGTGTGGTTTCCAACCAGTGCAGACCTTCGTTACTTTCAGAATGATAATGATGATTGGCAAAGCCCGTGGACAAACACCTTTAAAAACTTAAAGCTAATTGCCGTTTTAAAACCCGGCGTGACAATTGAGCAAGTTAAAGTCGATTTAAAACAACAAATTGATACCATAAAATCAGAATGGCTCAACAATGGCGGCATTACCGATGTAAAACCCGAAGTAACCGCCTATCGCGACGTTGAATTAGGCAAAAATGATGACTTAAGCTTAATGATGCTTGCAGGAGCCGTGGGCTTATTAATCATTGCGGTGCTGAACGTCAGTACTTTATTTTTCTCGCGTGCGCTGGCGCAACATAAAACCCTCGCTTTGCAAGCAGTGCTCGGTGCTAAACGAAAAACCTTGTTTAATAGCATATTCTTACAGTCACTTATTCTAATGACTTTGTCGGTCAGTATTGCACTGTTTTTAGCTGTCTGGGGCATACGTTTATTTAAAGTATTGGCCGAAGGGCGTTTACCCTTGGTTAATAGCCTTGCTGTTGATAGTACACTGGTGATCGTTGCAGTGCTTTTATGTATTGCACTTGCCACTATTTTCTCTGTGGTAACAGCGCGTTTAGTGAATTACAAAACCCTAAATACGCAAATGCAAAACAGTGGTAAAGGCGGTGTATCACAAGTATCTGGCCGTACGGTACGCATTTTAATTGGCTCACAAATGTTTGTTGCCGCCCTACTCGTTAGCTTTTCGGTAATGGTTGTGAGCAAAGCCCTCGGTACGATTAATCGCCCTTTAGGCAGTGACACCGAAAACCTGTATGTTGCGCAGCTATTCCAGCCAAATAATCAAATGTCGCTGGCTGAGCGCTACGAACACGCGCTGCAATACAAGCAAGTTTTACTTAATAGCCAAGGCATTGAAGATGTGGCCCTCGGTCACAGCCCGGTGTCGCCAAGACAATACGCCAACACCCTGACTGATGTAAATGGTAAAAGCTCAATTTTCTTCCCAAGTCAGTGGGTGGGGCCTGATTACTTTTCTTTAGTGAACACGCAAATTCTCGCGGGGCGCACTTTTACTGAGCAAGCAATACGCGGTGAAACCAACGAGATACTGGTGTCACAAAGCGTGGCAGAAAACTTATTACCCGATCAAGATTATCGCAATATTATTGGTAAATCTTATCAAGGCCTGGAAGAAAAAATGTATGAAGTGGTCGGCGTAACCGAAGACTTTAATCACCCAAAATACTACGACGAGTCGTTTGGCCGTCATATTTGGTGGCCGGCCAAGCCGTATAGCTATTTTTTCACAATTAAAGCCTCTGAAGGCGTTAAGCTAACCAATAAACAAATACTTAATACACTAAAAGAAAAGAACAGCGACTTAACCATGTGGCAGTTTAATGACTTACAACACGAGTACGACAATTTACTGTATATGAGCCGACTAACTGTGGTTCTGTGTAGTACCTTAGCGCTATTTACTCTATTATTAGCGGCAATCGGTATTTTTGGGGTACTGAGCTACAACCTTGGTCTGCGCCGTTATGAATTCGGTATACGCATGGCTTTAGGTGCTAAAAAAGCACGTTTATTCAAACTGATGAGTGTTGAAGCGATTATCCCTGTTTTAATTGGTTTTAGTGTCGCGTTGGCTGCTGTGATTGCTGGTTTTTACTTATTACAAGGGCAGCTAATGTCTTGGCTGGTACTTGATGTAAGGCTGCAATTACTCGCTTGGAGCATTACCTTATGTATTGCCCTATTCGCTTGCTTTAGGCCTTTGGTTTTACTGCTTAAAGCAAAACCTATGGCTGCACTGCGTAACGATTAACAGCACAAAACGGTGGCTTAAGTGCTAACTTAAGCCACATCAACAGGACAAAAAGAAAAACATCATGGACAAAATCTTAGTCATTGACGATCAAGCTGATGTGCGTCTGGCTGCAACCGTTGCATTACAACAACTCGGCTTACAATGCCTTGAAGCGGAAGGCCCTGAACACGCTTTTGACGTGTTGAAATCAGAACATATTAGCTTAATTTTACTCGACATGAACTACAAACTCGACACCACATCGGGTGAGGAAGGACTGCGTTTTTTAAAGCAACTAAATACGTTAGGTTCAACCATTCCCGTGATCGTAATGACGGCGTGGGCAAGCATTGATGTCGCCGTTAAAGCCATGCAATTAGGCGCGGTCGATTTTGTAGAAAAGCCATGGAATAATTTGCGCTTAACAGCGGTGGTGCAACAGCAGTTAAAACTAAAACAAAGCCACCATGATAATGCCTGCTTAAAAGCACTTACCAATAACACACACGCTAGCTATATAGCCCATTCTGAGGTAATGCAACAACTACTCGCCAAAGCAGAGCGCGCCGCAAAAACCGATGCCAGTATTTTAATTACCGGCGAAAATGGCACAGGCAAAAGCTTACTGGCCAATTATATCCACCAGCATTCTATACGCAGTGACAAACGCTATGTAAGCGTAAATATAGGCGCCATTGCACCATCACTCTTTGAAAGCGAATTATTTGGCCATAAAAAAGGGGCGTTTACTGACGCCAAAGAAGATCGCTTAGGGCGTTTTGAAATTGCCGAAGGGGGCACTTTATTTCTTGATGAGATAGCCACTTTGAGCCTTGAACTACAAAGCAAAATGCTGCGCGTGCTCGAAAGCAAAGAATTTGAGGTATTAGGTTCAAGCCAGACCAGAACCGCCGATGTTCGGATTATTTCGGCAACCAACTCAGAACTTGCAACGGCGATTGAGCAAGGTGAATTCCGCCGTGATTTACTGTTTAGACTCAACACCATTGAGCTACATATTCCTGCGCTTCGCGACAGAAAAGCGGATATTGCCCCCTTAGCGGAGCATTTATTACTCACTCATGGTAAAAAATACCAACGTTCAAATATGTCGCTAAGTAACTCAGCCATCGAGGCATTAGAACAATACAGTTGGCCGGGTAATATTCGTGAACTGAGCCACTGCATTGAACGTGCTGTGATCATGAGTGACAACATCAATATTCAAGCAAGCGATCTCATTTTAGATCAACCTAGCTGCGAGCAACCAAATAACAGTGCAGATAAAACGCTGCCCTTATTGCCCCTTGAAGAGCTTGAAAAACAGATGATTCAAAAAGCATTGCTGCAATTTAATGGCAATGTGATTGCTGCTGGCGAATTTTTAGGGTTAAGTAAATCAGCTATTTATCGTCGCATTGATAAACACCAACTTGACCTAAAAGAAGTAGACCGTTAAATGGGTGCAAAGCAATCGTTAGAGAAGCGTGTAAAACGTTATTATTCTGTGGTGTTAATTGCCCTATTCACATTGGGCATCGCACTCACATTGAGCCTAAAGCTCGACTGGTTCGCCAGCATTAGTCTACTGCTGCCTTTTATTGGCGTAAGCGCATTCGCATTAATTAAAAGCTACCGCCTGATCACCGATGTCGTAGAGCGTTTTGGTTTACAGCTTGACGCACTCGCCAACGACGAGAGCAATAGCTGGCATTTAGCTTTTTATGAAAGTGGCCGGGTTGCCTCACTCAAAAACGACTTTGCTAAGCTGAGCGATAAAATAGCGAAAAACAAACGCCACTATATGCAAACCGAAGAGTTTGTCTTTGAATTTGCGAGCATGCTAGATTTACCCATTGTGATATTAGACCCACATAGCTTGGTATATTTTAGCAACCGTGCTTTTTTAAACAGTATACAAAATAGCAATATAGAAGGTAAAACTGCCAGTGAGCTGGGGTTAACACTTCAAGACGGGCAATGGCAGCAGCAAAAAAGCGCCCCCTTTACACAGCGCTTTCAGATAGCCTCACAAACTTTTTGGCGGGCTGGCAGAAGCTTTGAATTACTGACCTTTTTTTCAATCGAGAAACAACTTCGCGAAAACGAACAGCTTGTCTGGCAGCGCCTCATTCGGGTATTAAATCACGAAGTTCGTAACTCCCTCACCCCGATTTATTCAATGAGCCAATCGTTGCAAACCATGAAGCGTCAGGGACAAATAAGCAATCACGATGATCTTGCTCAAGATATGCTGCAAGTCATCGAAAAACGCGCCCAGCACTTGTTAGACTTTGTGAGCAGTTACAGTGCCTTTGCAAAACTACCACCTGCAAACAAACAACCGATAAGCAACGAGCAATTAAATACGCGTTTAACAGCTATCTTCCCTGAACTCGTTATAAATAGCAGCGAAAAGCTGCATTTTAGTGCCGATTTAGGGCAACTCGAACAAGCCTTAATCAACCTGATAAAAAATGCATTTGAAGCAGGTAGCAATTCTGCTCCTAGCCTCACTTGGTCAAGACAAGGTGATAACTTAAATATTGAAATTAGCGACCAAGGTTGTGGCATTCAAAACCCCGACAACCTATTTGTGCCATTTTACTCAACCAAAGCTAACGGCACAGGCATAGGACTGATAATCACCCGCGAACTAATACGCAATCAAGGTGGCGAGCTTACTTTAACGTCGCAGCCAGCGCATGGAACGCAAGCAAAAGTGAGCGTGCCCTGCAGCACTATTTAACAAATGTTGCTTTAACACGCTGAGATAAAAGCATATAGGGGCCCCAAATTAAGGCTTGAATAACTCCCCTTATCAGCATAGTTTTCATTTCACTATCAAAAATGGTGACACTCGGCACAAGTAAGCTCACAACAAAAGCATCAAGCACTATAAATGCTAATCCACCAAATAATATCGCTAAGTACCAACTTACAAATGCTTTCTTATGCTTAAAAAACAACACAATTAAATAAAGCGAAGCTAAAAATAATACTGCATTAAACACCATTTCAATGATTAGTAAAGGTTCCCAAAGCGGATGATACATATCACCAAATTGCGAAGTTAAACGTTGCCACATCTCAGTCGTAAAAATGGGTTTAAATGTGTTGATACTTTCATAAAAAACCCGAAGTGGGCTGATAACCACTCCAATAGCAACCAGAATCAGCCAACCTTTAATACCGACTAAATCCTTATCTCCTTGAACATCGGCTGTTTGAGTCGCGCTTTGTTGTTTAACCTCTTCCATGACATCTCCTTTTTATTATTTTTTCACTATACGCCGATTTTTGAAGAATCCTATTTCCACCTCACACTATTTAAACATCATCCACTCTTCATTTTCACCAAATGCCTTTATAACTAAAAAAGAGACAAAAAAGGCTAATTTTGGTTGGCTAATACTGTTTATTTCAGTAATTTGTCATATAAAACTAAACGTAATTAGAAAATAATAATGAAATGGATGCACCTATACCTCACGTTATCATCGCTTTTTTTACTTTTTATAAGCTGCTTGGTAGTTGCTGATGATTACCAGGTTACGCCAGCGGATAGCTGGGTCAAACAGCATGAACTACTAACACCGAATATCCCCAATGAGCATATTAAAGATGGGACCTTCTATCTTATGCTCGATACACAGTTTAAGGTGACTGAACAAGCACCACAGCAACGCTTTACTCGAACGGTTATGCAAGCTGCCAATCAATCTGGAGTAGATTATATTAGTCAACTCAATATTGATTTTGACCCTAGTTATCAATCACTTTCGCTCAATAGTTTAGGGATTATCCGTAATGGTGAATATATAGACAAACTGGGTAGTGCTCAGCGACAGGTTTTACAACGTGAGACCGACCTAGCAAGTCGAATATACAATGGCACATTAAGCCTAAATATCATTATTGATGATATGCGTGTCATGGATATATTAGATTACAGCTATACGATTTCGGGCAGCAATCCGGTTTATCAACACTTTAGTACAGCGAGAACTCTTAATTGGTCTGTGCCCGTTGTGCAGCAATTTATGCGGGTTCTATGGCAAAAGCCAACCCCTTTACACATCAACTTTGTCAATGGCGAATCAACTCTTATCAGTACTCCCCTAAATATAGGATTTGACTACCAAATAAACCAACACAATGAACCTACAATGATCTCAGCAAGTGAAGTACCTTATTGGTACTCACCGTATAAACAAGTTTATTTCTCTGAAGTTAATAACTGGCAAGAGGTCATTGATTGGTCACTGCCACTTTACCAATCAGCCATTGAAATTAGCCCTGCTATTGAAACTATTACTCGTCAAATCAAGTTGCAGCATACTGATTTAGAGTCACAAATAGTTGCAGCACTGCGTTTCAGTCAAGACGAAGTTCGTTACTTGGGGCTCGAAATGGGCACCAACTCGCATCGGCCAACTCCGGCATCAGAAACCCTTGCACTGCGCTATGGTGATTGTAAAGACAAAACAGTACTGCTTATTTCATTGTTAAAAGCACTGGGCGTTGACGCCTATCCAGCATTGGTAAATACAGAAGAAACAAAGCGTTTAGCGAGTTTACCTGTCGCCCCAAACTTATTTGATCACGTCATTGTCACCCTAGAGCACCAAGGGAAGCGCTATTGGCTTGATCCTACCACGTCATATCAACGCGGCGACTTAGCGCATTTAGCACAACCAAACTATGGCGTGGCTTTAATCGTTAAAGAAGGTGAAACAGGCTTCACAGACATGCTTACTAAGCCTCTGGTCAAGCGTGTTCAAGTCTTTGATAGCTACTCAATCCCCGAAAAGGTAGATGATGCCACCCACTTTACAACTCGCTATGAATACGGCGATTTTGAAGCGATAAGCCGCCGTAGTTCAATAGCAAAAAATAGCCTTAAAAGCACAGAAGATGATTACAGAGAATATTATCAAGACTCTTTCAAAGGTTTAAAAACAGCTAAACCCATGACCGTAGATACCCTTGATGACACAGGCCAACTAATTACAAATGAATACTACACAATTGATAATTTCTGGAAACCTGACAATAAAGGCTATCGCAACGATTTTTATGCCAGCGAAATTCAAAACAGCGTTTATAAACCAGAACAGCTAGAGCGTAATGCCCCCATGTGGTTTCGGTATCCAAATGATATTGAAACAACAATTCAAATCGCATTCTCAGAGCCTAATTGGGAATTTGAGGAAGAACAACTCAGTATCGACAATCCCTTTTTCCATCTGGAAAAACGCGTTACCTTCAAAGACTCTATACTTACCCTTTACTTTGATTACAGTGCGAAGCAAGACCATATTCCTGCAGACCAAATAGAGCAATACCTCAACGCGCGGAAAAAACTAATTAACGAAACACAATATGGCATTATCAAATATGGTACTAACACTGCGACTACCACGCAGGTAGATGAAGAAACCAATTGGTATAGCGTTTTTATTTTAAGCTACTTAGCGGCAATCATCTTTTTCATCGCGGCTTGGCGTTTTGAAGTTCGAAAACGTCCAGAATTTGAAGGTACGCAGTTCTACCCTGTCAGTAACAGTAAGTTTGTTATTTACAGCTTATTGAGCTTAGGAATATTCATTAACTACTGGAGCTATCGCAACTGGAAAGCGATAAAAGAGCAACAACAAAGCCATATAATGCCGATTGCCCGAGGTATATTTGCACCACTGTTTTTTATTCCGTTGTTACTTGAGCTTTGCAAGCACAGCGAACAAACCTTTGGCAAAAATAAGATCATGCCCGTTGCGGTTGGGTTCGTGTTATGGCTGGCGATTATCATTTCTGAAGTCGTAAGCTATAACTGGGAATATGGTACCTGGCTGTTTTTAGTTACGCCTATTTTATGGTTGCCTCTAGTTAATTACATTCAAAACCTCAAGCAACCTGAACAAGCTCTTGAGTACCATTCTCAATGGCGAGCGAGGCAGGTTATCATTTCGATATTCATGCTGCCTTGGCTATTTTATGGCTTAATTTATGAGCTATATTTGTTGCCAAATTCAACCATAGTAACCGGCGATAAGCTATGGTCGTATCAAGTTAACTTCTTAAAACGAAAAGAGATCATCCCAGCAAATGAGAATGTGCAATACTTTTATAGTGATGCCTTTGTTGATTTTAAAACTGATGGAAACGGCATAACTGAAAACACCATTTTTAGTTACTGGGAAAATGAGCACGGTGTGCTTGAGAAAGATCAGCGCCGCTTTAGTGACATTAAAAAGCTCAACGTTGATTATGCTAAAAGCGCCCTACTAACCACCACGCTAACGGTCATTGACCACAATGGTGATGAAATGCTGTTATTTTTGAGCCATGAAGATGACTTAGATAAGAAGTTTGTCGCTGAGGTAGAGCGCTTAATTAAAGCCAATACCCCAGCCACGGAGCAAAACGCAGATTAAGTCAGTCGCTTAATCATACGCTTTAATGCGGGCGCTTTCAGTGGCTTATAAAGCAACGGATAGCCCGCATCGAGCACTAACTCGCGTATACCCTCGTCATGGTTTGCGGTATTTACAATTGCAGGCAGTGTTGTTAAGCCTGCTTGCTCTATGACCTCAAGACCCGTAACACCATCATCAAGTTGATAATCAATGATCAGCAACTGCGGCAAGGGCTGCTCAGCTTTTAATTGTTCCAGCTCAGCTAAGTTAGTTGCCGTAGAGATTTCGCATCCCCAGTTTTCAAGTAACTGCTTTAATGCCTCTAATACATTGCTATCGTTATCCAGCAGCCAAATCCTTAATTGCCCAAGCTCTGTTTCTTGCGATATTTCAGCTCGTTGTGCCTGCTTTGGTGCAGCGCTAACCTTGCAAGGTAGGGTTAAAGTAAATTGTGTACCTTTGCCCAGCTCAGAGCCCATTACGAGCGGTATTTTTAATAAGTCGCAAATACGTTTTGTAATGGCAAGACCTAACCCAAGTCCTTCAGCACTCGGTTTAACACCCAACTGCTTAAACTCTTGGAATATGGTGTGTTGATCACCGGCAGCAATACCAATCCCTGTATCTTCAACAATAAACGATACATGGTCATCATCGTGATGCATTTTAAGGCGAACTTCGCCGTGCTCGGTGTAACGAATTGCATTGCTGAGTAAATTGCGAAGCACACGACGCAATAACGCTTTGTCTGTATGCAAACGGACATCACATGTTTCTAAAATGAACTTTAACCCTTTGTCACTTGCTAACGCTTCGTAATCATTGCGCAATGGTTCAACCAAACTACTGATGGCAAATTCACTCATTTGCACTTTAAATGATCCCGAATCAAGTTTAGTTAACTCTAAAATACTCGATAACAATTCTTCAGCACTGCCGAGCGAATTCTTAATATTCATTGCCAGTTCTTTAAGTTCTGTGTCTTGGGCTTTTTCATTCATTAAGGAACAAAATAAGCTCGCAGCATTAAATGGCTGTAATAAATCATGGCTGGCAGCTGCAAAAAAGCGCGTTTTACTGACGGTTGCTTGCTCAGCGACTTGTTTTGCCATTGATAGCTCTTGGTTCGCTTGAGTGAGTGCTAAGGTCCGTGCGGCCACTTTTTCTTCAAGGCTAACATTGGCCTCTGTGAGTGCTTTTTGTTGTTTTACAAATTCAGTAATATCTGTGTAAGTCGTTACAAAGCCACCACCTGGCAGCGGATTACCTTGCATTTCAAACACGCGGCCATCATTGTGTGAGCGCTGATATTTATACGCACTGCCTTGGCGCAAATACGCCAAGCGTTTTTCAACTTCACTGGTCATACTCTCACCGCTAAACAAGCCGCGCTCAGCATTAAAGCGAATAATATCGGCAACCGGACGACCGATATACAAGGCATCATCTGGGTAAGCAAACATGTTTTTGTAGCCTTGATTCCAAGCAACTAAACGCAGTTCACTGTCGACTACACTGATACCTTGTTGAATATTTTCTATGGTTGATTGCAACAGGTCACGATTAAATTTCAATACTTGGCTTGCTTCATCAACAAATTCAGCAACTTGCTCAAGAGGTTGGCGCTGCTCATTTTTGGCAACATCCAAAATAAGCCGTGCTGAAGCGCCCCCGATGACCGCCGACATTTCACGCTCTACGAGTAACTCAAGTTCAACATTTGCGGGCCGCTTCCATTTACTTTTATCTTCAGGAAAATAGTGATTTACCAGCGATTGCCCCGCTTCTTTTTCAGCAAAGCGCTGCAATAAAGCCCCTAAATCGTGATAACTTAAAGGCTGCAAATGGTTACTTACACGAGATTCATTTCCTTGAGCAACAAACTTATTACTTTGTAAACGCTCAGCCAGTGTTGCACGACTAAACAGAGGCACCAAAAAGTACACCAAACAATTCGCACCCAACGATAACAATAAAGCCTGACTGATACTTTCAAGACCCAGCGAAAATAAATCAGTCGGTGCAAGCCAGCTAATGTGCCAAGGGCCATCAACCAACCATTGGCTATCGTTACCTAATCCGCCCGCTAAATTGGGCAATAATAACGTGTAACCCCAAATAATAAAGCCACTCAAAATACCCAGTTGTGCACCCCGGCAAGACGCTTGTCGCCACCACAAACCAATGATCATGGCCGGTGAAAATTGGGCAACCAACGTAAACGACATCAAACCAACATTAGCTAAGGTAGTGCTTTCACCTAAAACCCGATGCGTGAAGTAACTTAATAATAAAATCAGTACGATAACGATTTTACGCGCATGCAAAAGGTTATTTTTATCCAAGCCTCGGCTACTCGACGTGAGTTGTGAGCGGCGTAAAATGAATTGGTTAATAAAGTCATTGGTGATCATCACCGAGAGTACAATTGCCGACACAATCACCATACTCGTCGCCGCTGAAAAGCCGCCTAAAAAGGCCAACAATGCAACAAAGGCATCGTCTGCGGCCATGGGTAATGCCAATACAAAGGTATCGTAGCCTACGTCTTGTCCTTGAAAATAAATAAGCCCGGCATACGCAATCGGCAAAATAAACAAGTTGATAAGTAATAAGTAAATAGGAAACAGCCAACGTGCTGAAGCCAGTTCTTTATCGTTATTTTTTTCAATAAAGCTCATATGAAACTGACGTGGTAAGCACAAGGTAGCCAAAATACCCAAGAGAGTATGTGCAACATACACATAGGTCGGACTCTTTGAAGCCGCAACTTGTTGGTCAATATTTAATTGTTGTGCCGTTTCAAAAAGAGCGATGGGACTGTCGAATAAAACGAAACATACGTATAAACCAACCGCTAAAAATGCCAGAAGTTTCACCACCGACTCAAAGGCAATACTGGCGATTAAACCGGGGTTATGTTCACTGGGTTTTAAGCGTCTTGCACCAAATAAAATTGCAAATAACGCCAACAAGAGCGTGATATAAAAAGTGCTGTCGGCCCATACCTCACTGCTTTGTGTCACTGCTCGGTCGGTTAGTAAATTAATACTTTGTGCGGTCGCACTGAGTTGCAACGAAATATACGGTACAATAGCAATCACAGAAATTAGCGATATTAAGCCCGACAAGCTTGATGATTGACCATAACGAGTCGCGATAAAGTCAGCCATGGAAGTGATTTTTTGCTGTCTACAAATATGGGCAATTCGGCAGTAAATCTGCCAGCCAAAAATAAACAGCAGAATCGTGCCAGCGTACGTTGGTGCTAACCACCAGCCGTTATAAGCTGCTTGCGCCGTAGTGCCAAAAAAAGCCCACGACGTACAATACACGCCCAACGACAAACCATAAGTTAAGCCTTTAAAAGGCAACACCTTTCTTTTATCAGCCCAGCCTGCAACAGCAAATAAAATTGCTAAATAAACAATCGCAAGTAGGCTTATTGACCAAATTGAAAACATCGCATGTGATTTTTTTAATTATTATGGCACCAGCATAGTTTTTATTGGCGCTAATTTACAGCCTAACTTTAGTGCTAATGCGTGTAATAGCTATACTTTGAAGAAAATAAAAATTAAATGAGAATTATTTGCAATAGAGTGTTGACAGACATCTAAATCTAATTGATAATCAATATCAACAAGACGAGAAAAGCATTACGGATTGTAATAGCTGTTCGCTTAATTACGTATTTTGGCGAATTGTTATCGGAATAAACTGATTTGTTTCTCGACCCTGAAACACGTGTGGCCCACGATAAAGCTAAGATCGCTTGTTGCTAACCGCAGCGCCCCTTGATGTTGGCAACAGGCGATCGCCCTACTTATTTTACTTGCTACATTGCTCATATCGGTGACGGTAGATATGAAACTAAAAAAGCCCTTACGGGCTTTTTTTATGTCTGCAAATAAAGTGTGATTAACGGCGGTTTTTACGAGCACGCGCTCGGCGCTGTTTTTTCTCTTCTTCTTTTGCTGCTTTTTTAGCTTCTGCCGCAGCGCGAAGCTCTGCCACCATGCGCTCTTCTTCTTCAAGCATTGCGGGGGTTTCCATGGTAATTCGACCAATAATGCCATCACGTAATTCATTTATCAGAATTTCTGACATTTTATAGGTATCAATTTGATTCCCACCACGGATACAGCCACGCTTTTTACCGGCCATTTCAACAAATTCCCAGTCAGACTCAGGTAATTCGTCAATCTTATAACGGCTTTTTAAAAGCTCAGGGTATGCGTGCAATAAATACTCCGCCGTGTAGCTTGCCACTTCCTCATAATCAATCGCAGTATCACGAATCGCACCTGTTGCACCTAAACGGTAACCTGAGTTTTCGTTTTCTACTTTTGGCCACAACATGCCTGGCGTGTCGTACAACATAATGCCATCATCAAGTTTAATGCGTTGCTGGGCTTTGGTTACAGCAGGCTCATTACCCGTTTTTGCAACAATTCGGCCAGCTAAAGTATTGATTAGCGTTGATTTACCTACGTTTGGAATGCCCATTATCATGGCTTTTATTTGCTTATCAGCACCCACTTTATGCGGCACTAACTTTTTACAAAGCTCATTAATACGATGCACTTCACCCGCTTTATCATTACCAAAATCAATTGCTTTAACACCGCTTTGTTGTTCAAAGTAGTCTTTCCACGCTTGCGTGAGTTTAGGATCAGCAAGGTCAGCTTTATTCATGATTTTAATAACGGGTTTATCACCGCGAAGCGCTGTAACCATCGGGTTTTCACTACTATAAGGAATACGGGCATCAAGCACCTCAATGATCACATCCATTTGTGGCATGATTTCTTTAATTTCGTTACGGGCTTTGTTCATGTGACCCGGGAACCACTGTATTCCTGCTCTACTCATTTGATTATTAAGCTCTTTAATTTTAAGGCAAATGCCATGGGGTACTTATGTAGGTACTAAAAGCAAAACGATGCAGTTGGTACTTCAGATATTTATCTAAGTTTACTAAAAATAGCGAATAAATTCTTGTTAATATAAATTCATACTTTCTTGACTCCAGCAAACCTGCTCACAGAAAGTAAAATAATTATAAAAATCATAAATACTGACCTTTCCCCAAAACTCTAAACACCTCGCTGGAGAGTTTAAATAACAACTCACACTCTTCAAGAGTTTGAGCGATAAACCTATAGATATCGGGTCCAAATCGGAGCATTGGCCTTCAAATGCCAGCCACTTACTGAACTACCAGCATCGCCAGAACCACAATCTTTCTGAAGTTGCCCTTGCGATAACGATTGTGTATTAACCTCTAAGCCTCCAGCACCTACAGATGTGATCGAGGGAATATTAGAACCGACAACTAACCCGCCATTGATGATCACTTTTGACCCTGCAGTTTTCACTGAACCACCAAGAGTTACATGACCTGTAATATTCCATCCTTCAACACCTAAATTGCTTTGTGACACTATCGATGAATTAGCAATTGGTAAACCAACCCCTTCATCACCCACTAGATCGCCTTCTAATGTACAAAGGTTTGTTGGCACGATATCACCTTGGCACAATGCTTCAGAATTAAAATTAGGAGCAATAAGCTCCCCATGCCCAGATGAGGTAAGCTCAACCCCCCCAATTGTTATAAATGTATTTAGTAGGTTTTTGTCGATACCATTAACTGCGTTATTACTTCCAACACCATTAATTTTTAAAGGACCATCAAACCATGCAACACCAGGCGGAAATGCAGAGATTCCATCTAATTCCCATAGTTGATTATTACGAAAGCAATGCCCGCTCCCCCAACCACATGAAAGAAAGCTTTTACCTCCTATAAAGCGAAGATCTTCTGTTAAAAGATCATAAACGCCATCAATTTGAGTTCCATCGGCTAGCTTTACATTTTGAATGGTTAATAGGCGTTGACCATCAACCACTTCAAAAATGTAATTAGCTGATGGTTTATAATCACTAGCGACCACTTTATTAACCCTGGTATCACAAAAGGGAATTCCCGGTAAACCAGGGCTCAGACCCGGTTTTTTTTGAGTTAGATTTTTTAAAGGAGGTGTTCCTGAATATCCATTGATGTAAAACTCACCAGCAATTTGGCTTGGGTTAAGTAGACTAGGCAAATTCGAACAATTTGAGTTACTGCTGCATCCCCCTTTATTCGCTATTAAGTTACTGCCTCCAATCAAAGAACCTATATTCCCTGTACCAATGCTGAAATTTCCATTTGAAAGAACCGTCGTATAATTAGCATCGTAGCCATCACTTAAAATTTCATGACCCCACAATTGCCCTACATTCAACGTATATATATCTATATTTCCACCTGTGACACCTGTGGCCACAAATTGTAATACTCTTGGTAGAGTAACATTCCCTTCTAGCGAGTCAGCTGCATAAGCTTCCACAAAGCCATTTGATTCATTGATAACAGCATCACTTAAATCAACAAGTACACGTCCACCGGAACTCGTTTCAATTACAAACGGAATATCCTTTGTTGGTACTAAAGTGCCTGTCGTCCATGGAATAGAAGAACCTGTTGTATCTTTAATCAGTTCACCACCCACATTTCCTGTCCCCACTACTCCACCGCTTTCATCTAATACCACTGTGGTAAATGCACCTGCTCTTAGAAAATCGTATGTTCCTTGCCCAGAATTGCCAATATTTATATCACGTGCCCAAACCCCAACATTAGTAGGTTTAGCCATACTCTCAACTTTAAAATTCCCACCCACATATAGACTGGAATGACTTTTTATTCCGCCGCCGTTCATATAAACATCACCACTAACACAACCGGAAATACCACTTTTGGAAGAGTTAGTAAGTTTCAAGCTCCCTTCAACAGCTATGTCCGTTAGCGCATCACCAGATAGAAAGTCAGTCCCGCCTCCCGTCAATTCAGTCGCCCCTCTGAGCACAACCGTTCTATCGATTGCACATGATTTAACGGGTTGCTTTCCTGTTTGTTGCAGTTCAAAAACAGCCTCTATCGCTGAAGTAGCATGCGCTTTCGTACCTTTAACCGCTTCTGCAGTAATTTCAGCATAAAGATATGTTTTATTTGTTAAGTCTTCTTTGTAAAACGAAAGCTGAAGTTCTGGATCACTGATGGTTGGGTTAAGCGTTTGTTGTGTTTTACCAGCTTCGGCTTCAACTTTAACTGGAATTGATTCTAAGAGCTCTGTTAACTCAGAGCTATCAAGAGCACTTAAGTATTTTTTTGTAATATCGACCCCAACCCACGCTTTGCGCTGTGCTTGAGTTTGAGCATGCATAGTCATAGTTTGGTTTTGTGAGCCTTGTATATATCTAAGGGATCCTAAAACTGCAATTGATATAGACACGCCAACAAAGAGCAAAATTGTAATGGTCGCAGCACCATACTGACGTGATTTTATGGTAATTCCGCTCATATAATCCTCTTTATAACGATGCAAAGTTCAGCAAACAAGTTGAGCTTTCAATTTGCCTTAAAACTGAATTTTGAACTCTTACTGTCAGCCTGATCTCGCCTGACACGTCGATGCCAAATGGTTGGCAAGAGGCTCTTGTGGCAATAAATTTAATGGCATCCACATTATCAGCACTATATTGAGAAGGTAGGATAAGTCTTGATGTCGAAGTAATATTCCCCATATTTTTGTCGCAAGATACTCGCCACAGACCCCCTTCTTTATCAGCCCACAAGCCGCTACATTGTTCGTTATCAGCAATATTACTTAACCACAAAACAGTATCACCAATTGCAGTTGAGCCTTGAGGAGCTCCTAATGGTACAAGTTCACTGTTATTTAATACACGTATGTGTGTGCCATAAATGGGCTCTTTGATCCCAAAGCCCGCATCTTGAAGCAACATATGCGCAGCTAATAAAGACGATACTCGCTCACCATCACTACGAGATGACTCTGTTGAAGGCACAACAACTTGAATCGTGTTTCTAAAAATCATCATCATTCCACTCAGTACGAATGAAGAAATTAATAGACCCACTAATAAACTGATGAGTGATAACCCCTGCTGTCGCCTCATTTTACAACCGAGCCTTCTGATATTCGAATGACCCCATCACCACCAAAAAAGTTAATTGATGCTTCATCCTTACTGGTAGATAAAGTAATGACTTTAGTTTTGACAGACGCACTGGAACCATCAACTGCAATAGTGACTTCAGATTCATCACAACTTGCAACCAACTTTACATTCCCCACCCAGTGTAAACTCCCGGGTTCAGTACAAAGAACAGACTCACTCTTTTCTTGAAAGCGCTCTCGCATTTCCAACAAAGCTAAATTATATGTATTCATATAGCGCTGACTCACTAAGCTCCTGCCTAAAACTTGTGCAATTCCAAGAAATAAAATTGCTAAAATCAGCATTGAGATCATAGCCTCTATCAAAGATGCGCCTCTTTGAGAAACCAGCCCTTTATTGTAACGTCCCATTATAACTAACGCCTCCTTTGCTTAGGGTGAAGGCTAGGTCATCACTAAACTGATTATTATTGGTGAGTATCGCTCCACGATTATTTATAGAAATAACCGTTAAATTAGCATTATTAAGAGTCAGTGAAACGCCCTGCGGCCAACTACTCTGCCAAACAATATTACCTGAACATACAGCACCAACGGGTTCGCGTACTTTTAAAGTCTTATCCGATAAATTCATGCACGCAGCCATACTTCCACTACCATACACTTTATCAGGGTTCCTCAATGCCAATGCTTTGGCTTGGCTATAAGCATGACTAAGTTTGCTTTTTGCATCATTGATCTGTGCTTCATATAACCATGATTGAGTAAAAGGCACTGTTACCAACGCCAAAATGCCTATAATACTTACCACCACCATCAGTTCGATAAGTGACAACCCTAATTGTTGTTTTACCAAGAGGTTAATCCTCCACAATGACCTGAGATAGTACGTATACCAGAATGAGATAACGTCAATGTACAATTCGTGCTTGATGCTTTAAGTGTATATGTGCTTGATGTCAGGCTCATAGTGATAGTGTAATTTTTAGAAGCCTGATGCCAATTGACATTATTTGTTGTCGCACCTGCATAGTTTAATTGGCGTTGAAAGCGATTCTCAAGTGCGACAGATAACGCAACTAAATCAGTTCCCGCCACCTTAGCATGACTGCGTTGAATGTAATTTTGATATGATGGAAATGCGATTGTTGCTAATATAGCTGTAATAGCGAGCACTATCATAAGCTCAATTAACGTAAAACCCGAACCACCTAAAAAACGCTTTCTGCCGTAAATAGAATTCATTATAAAACCAAGAAAAATTTTTAATTGCGAACGAGATGACACTTTGTGAAATCTGGTAAACACAATACATTTATAGAGTTAGATAAGTTATGACATTAATTGGTGAGTAAGACCTTTACGATAGCTTCGCATTAGACCTAACTCATTAGAATGATCATCCTTAACCAAATTTAAAACCGAACAACAACGATAAATAACCGTAACGTCTATGCTTTTATTCCATCCTGAATAACTCAGTCTAAAGTATAGTATTAATTTCCCAAATCAAATACAACTATTGCTATTATAATATTATTTCAAGTGTTTATCTTTCGCTTTCCTCAGCTGTATCGATGACTCACTTACGACTAAACTCTGGCCACGTGTTTAGTTACGCAGAATACTCAATTCGCGAAACTCCCTCCTGTGGTAAATTTATAAATGCTTAAAATGGTCTAATGATATTTTCTGCATAACGATATTAAAAATTCTTGTTTTTAACTGGCTCAGCAGTTAATTGCGCTATAATGACGCAAATTTTTTCAAGTAAGCAGTTATGGCTCTTAAATCAACCATTATAAAAGCACACATATCGCTGAGCGATATGGACCGACACCTGTATCAAGATTTCAATCTAACCCTTGCACAGCACCCATCAGAGACCGAGCAGCGCCTGATGATCCGCTTGCTGGCATTTGCACTCAATGCCCGTGAAGGGTTGGAGTTTACCAAAGGCTTGTGTGCTGATGATGAACCAGAGCTTTGGCACATAAACTACAGCGAAGAAATTGAGTTATGGATTGAGCTTGGTTTACCTGATGAAAAGCGTTTGAAAAAAGCCTCTAACAAAGCTAAACAGGTTATTTTGTATACTTACGGCGAAAATAACCAAACTATTTGGTGGCAAAAGCATCAACCTAAGTTGTATGATTTTAAAAACTTAAGTATTTTTAGCCTCGATTATGCTGCGACTCAAGCATTAGCCGCACTGGCAGACCGTAATATTAAGCTTACGATTACGATTCAAGACGGTGAGGTATGGGTGAGCTCAGACACAGCAAATATCGAAATTAAACCTCAGCAACTCATGTAAGGAATGCGATGGCAATTAGGCAGGTTGTAGTATTACACGGACTTTATATGTCGGGCTTTGTGATGCGCCCTCTGTGCGCACGTCTTGAGAAATCAGGGCTTAATATACTCAATTTGACCTACAATACGCTGTCGCCAAATAGAACGGCTATTTTTGACAAGATTGACCGCTTTATTAATGGCAAACCCACAGCAATGGTGTGTCATTCAATGGGCGGTTTAGTTGCCCGGGCCTACCTTGAAGCAAACTCGCTACAAAGCAAACATGTTGAAAAAGTCATTACCTTAGGCACGCCTCATAAAGGCAGCCATATTGCTAAGCAAATGCAGCAAAAAGGCTTCGATATGTTACTTAAAAATAGTGTCGAGTTTTTGTTGTCTGAAAATGGCGACTGGCCGTTTAATGCCAAGCTTTATAGTATTGCAGGCGACTTACCCATTGGATTAATGCCGCTCATTGCTAAAGGCAGTGCCTCCGATGGCACAGTGCTTATAGATGAAACCAAACTCAATGGCATGGCAGAGCACAAGGTGTTTCATTTAAGTCACACCAGTATGATCTACTCACGCCAAGTCATGGATTACATTATTAAGCTTATCAATCAACGTTAGCTGTATTTTATTTCTCAGCACTTGCGGCAACTTTGTAAGAAATTAATACAATAATCCCCAGGATCAGCGGCACCGGCGCAGCGATATAACCAAAGGTGTCAAAATTAGCAAAACTTGCCCCTGCAAGATGACCAACTAAACCGATTACAAACGCAAGTAATGCGATAACAACAACCACTATTTCTGCTTTGTTTTCTTTTACTGTTTTACCGTCCATTTTTGTTCTCCTAGCTAAATGCGGTAAAGGTATTATGCGCTTCTGTTGCGTTGATTTTTTGACCTAAATCAAGTTCTAAATCGGCATGTATATTAGCTAAAGCAAAACTTGTTTTAGATCATATTTTCACCTTCATTAAAAAATAATCACTTTTTATGGTGGTTTTTTGCGTCATTTGCCCCAAGTTTATAAAAGAGTACTTCGAGGTTATGCTGATAGTGGACGACTGATTCAACATGCGCATTGATAGCTAAAACCTATCACCTTGTTCGAATTAAACCATTTTACAGATTAATAAAAATGGCCAATACTTGATATCACGCACTAGCAAGTAACCTATTCACGATTATTTTTAAGGAGCTAATCTATGTCACAGGTAAATGCAATTGGTTTAAACAGCGCAAAAAGTGAAGATATCGTAAAATCTCTCAATACTTTATTAAGCTGCTACCAAATTCAATATATGAATGCACGTGGCTTTCATTGGAATATTAAAGGTCGTAACTTTTTTGAATTACACCTTAAATTTGAAGAAATTTATAACCTACTTCTTGAAAAAGTAGATGAAATTGCAGAGCGTATTTTGACACTTGGTGGCGCACCTGTTCATGCGTTTTCAGAATACCTCGAAGCAAGTAAGATTAATGAAGCGAAGAACATTACTGAAGGCACCGCAGCCGTTGAAAACCTATTAGCAGGTTACAGCACACTTATTCAAATGCAGCGCGAAATTTTAACAGAAGCTGGCGATGCTGATGACGAAGGGACTGCATCACTAATGAGTGATTACATTAAAGAACAAGAAAAACTTGTTTGGATGTTAAAAGCTTACTTAGGCTAGGCCCTTACTTTACATCACTTGAAAAGCCCTCTATGAGGGCTTTTTTATTTTAACCACTTTCTCAGGTGACTGTATTCTGGCCTGTCTTCAAAAAAGCTATCAGCATTGTGATGGAAGTTAATATCCATATCGACACCCGACCATATTGTCTCGAGTAAATTGCGCGCAATTATATTTGCTTTGATATAGTCAACGCGTTTGTAACCACGTGCTTTTATAGCTTGAAAATACGCCTTCGCGGTTTCAATACTATCTGCCGTTGCTAATTCAAATTGCGCTAAATTAACAACAGCATACTGAATTGAGTGCTCAGGGTATTTCATTATTTCTTGAGCAACTTCAACACTAAACGAAGCAACAGCTTCTTTATTAAAACTGCCACTTATTTCCACATAAATCACTGGCGGTTCAATAAAGTAACACCAATCACCGTGGGCTTTAAACATGCTCACCCCTTAAAATACAACTTAAGTTTTGCACTTATAGGTGTTATCTAAGCTTTAATTCGATAATAAAGCAATAAAAAATGCGATTTCAAGAGCCTTTTCTTCAAGGCTTTTAAAACGACCCGACGCACCACCATGACCTGCATCCATATCTGTTTTAAAGACAAGAATGTTGTCATCTGTTTTCATCTCGCGAAGTTTAGCCACCCATTTCATGGGCTCCCAATACTGTACTTGTGAATCATGAAAGCCCGTCGTCACTAAAATATTAGGGTACGCTTGCGCCTTAATATTGTCATACGGAGAATAGGCCTGAATCACATCATAATACGCGGGGTCGTTCGGGTTTCCCCACTCATCATACTCGTTAGTCGTAAGCGGAATGCTTTCATCTAACATGGTCGTCAAAACATCTAAAAATGGCACATGACAGCCAATGCCTAAATAAAGCTCGGGTGCTTGGTTAACGACGGCGCCCATTAATAGACCTCCAGCACTGCCACCCGACGCACAGACTTTTGCAGGGTGTGCGTACCCTTGCTTGGTTAACGCTCGCGTAATATCGATAAAGTCATTAAAGCTATTTTGCTTGTGCTGTTTTTTACCTTGTTCGTACCAACTACGCCCCAGCATTTCACCACCGCGAATATGAGCAATCGCATACACGAAGCCACGATCGAGTAAGCTCAATGAACTACTAGAAAAGCTCGGATCGATAGTAATGCCATACGCACCATACCCATATTGCAGCAATGGATTTGTGCCGTCTTTTTTAAACTTATCGATGCGGTAAACCAGTGATACAGGTACTTGTTCGCCATCTCTTGCCGTCACCATGATACGTTCTGAACGGTACTTTTCTGGTTTAAACTCACCCAATACCTGTTGTTGTTTTAATAAGGTTTTTTGCCCTGTATTTAAATCAACATCATACAGTGATCCCGGTGTCGTCAGACTCGAATAATAAATACGCGCAGAGCGTACGTTGGGTTCTGGGTTCATTGCAATTGCAGCGTAATAACAGGGATCATCAAACTCTAAAGTGAGTCGCTCACCGTGCTTATTCACCACAACAAATCGTGTTTGTCCTAGCTCTCGCTCAGTTAAAATTAAATAATCATCAAATATCTCTACACCTTCTAGTAACACATTGTCGCGGTGTGGAGTGTGTTCTTGCCAAAGTGATTTATCTGCGATTGTACTTAACGTAGCCGTCATTAAACGAAAGTTTTTTGCCTGCCAGTTAGTCACGATATAAAACGTATCACCTAGCTTATCTACATCAAACTCATGGCCTTCTTCACGTGGTGTTAACGCACTAAATTCACCACATGGATTGTTGGCATCAAGCACCCATGTATCACTGGTTTCTGTGGTCGCAAGATCAATGATAATAAGGCTTTCATCACGGCTTTTGCCAAGTCCCATAAAAAAGCTTTTATCTTGCTCTTCATACACCAATACATCGTCGGCCTGAGGCGTGCCTAACACATGGCGAAAAACCTGAAAACCAAGCAAGGTTTGCAGATCTTTTTTCACGTAAAATACGGTGTTACTGTCGTTTGCCCACACGACTTGCCCTTCGGTGTTTTCGAGTACATCAGTAAACATGTCACCTGTGGCAAGGTGTTTAAATCGTACCGTATAAACACGTCGGCCTTCAGTATCCTCTGAGTAAGCAAGCAACTGCTCATTTGGACTAATGGCCACTTCGCCCAGCTCGTAAAACTCAAACTCACCGGCTAATTGGTTTACGTCTAATAGTAACTGCTTATCATGGGCGTCAATTGAGCTACTGCGGTAGTGGCGGGCATATTCATCATCGCCACGTACTTCTGAATGATACCAATACGTTCCATCTTTTACGGGTACGGTATTATCGTCTTTTACAATACGCCCTTTTAGCTCATCAAATAGCTGCTCACGAAGTGGCTTTATACCTGCAAGCTGCTTTTCACAATAATCATTCTCGGCATGCAAATGAGTTAATACTTCGGTATTTTGTCGTTCATCATCGCGCATCCAATAGTAATTATCGATGCGAGTAAACTGATGAGTGCTTAAGGAATGAGGCTGTTTTTTAGCAACCGGCGGATGCGCTAATAATGACAATGAATACGAACTTGATGACACAAAGAAACCACAATTAAAAAACGAATTAAACCGAGTTTACCATAGAAGCTTGGCCAATTCGCTTAACAAATGGGTATAAAAAAGCCCACTCAAATTGAGTGGGCTAAGCAATGCTAAAATAGCATTTAGGGGGAAAACGGTTAATGCGATATCTGCTGCCATGCCATGGCCCAACTTTTGCCAACTCCCGGTTCAAACAACGGGTTATGTGAATCTTTAACACGACAAAATTCACTAAATGGCCAAGGCTTACACCTATAAATGTGGCCTGTTTTAGGCTGTAGCACTTTTACACCAGCACTGTAATCACTGCATGCCTGTGGGTAAACATAATCATAATATTGTGGATTATCGACCGCGCGTTCTTTACATTTCGCGATGCAGTTAAACGCCACTTTTGCATGTGTTATGCCCGAACCTTCAAGGGCATAAATTTGGTTTGAGCGGTATGCAACCACCAAACCTTGTTCGGTCATTTTTCCGGCCTCAACCAGTGGAATGTGCACGTTTATATGCTCGGCAACTAAACGTGGCCAATTATGAGGCTCACCTTCATCCGTACTGGTGATCCGGTAATTGAATGATAAATCGACTAGCTCTCCTTGCATGTCATAAAAGGTTACGACCACCGTGTCCCCAACAAAAAGCTGAGTATGATGGTTCAAGCAACCAATCGGTAACCACTTTCCAGAGGCCAATGACGAATGCATAAACAAAGTAACACCCTAAGAACAACTAATAGGTACTATCCAACAATAACCGAACAAAATAAATACATTTTTTAGTTTGAGGCAAAAGATCCAAAGCCCGAAGAATATGCGCTTATCGGCGGCCCCGCTATCATAGTTTTGTTAACAAAACCTTAGACCGGAAACTTTGCGTCCTAACTTTTCAGTTAGTTTGCCAAAAACTGAGTTGAGTATAATCGCGACCGGAAAACAAATCAAACAAAAGAATGTAACCAAAACATACATATAACTATTAAGTACTAGCAAATGCAGATACAAAAAAGCCAACCCGGAGGTTGGCTTTTAAACATTATCTTAACTTAATCTCTTACTGGCTTAGCGCTTGGAAATAACTCACGCACCGAGCGAAAGAAACGTAAGAATACGTGCCCAACGTCACTCATCACAATGTATAAGCAAGGGACAAGCACTAGGGTAATCAACGTTGCAAACATCACAGCAAAACCCAGTGCGACCGCCATCGGAATAACAAACTTCGCTTGTAGGCTTGTTTCAAACATGATCGGCAACACACCGGCAAACGTTGTAATTGAGGTTAGGGTTATAGCCCTAAAACGTGCACACCCCGCCTCGATAACGGCTTGACGAGTTGAAATGCCTTCTCGTCTCGCTTGGTTTACAAAGTCTGTCATTACTAAGGAGTCATTAATAACCACCCCAGCAGCTGCAATTAAACCAAAGCCCGACATTAAACTAATATCTAGGCCAAACCAAAAATGACCCCATATAGCGCCTGTTAAACTAAATGGAATAACTGACATCACAATCAACGGCTGTGAATAGCTCTTAAGTGGGACTGCAAGCAAAATATACACAAGTATCATACCGCCAATGAAGAACATTAATTGCTCGTTTGCTTGCGCTTGTTGCTCTTCAATTGAGCCTCCTAACTCAGTTTTCACTGATGGGTACTCTTCTTTTAATTGTGGTAATAAAGTGTCTTCAACTTGTTTAACAACGGCACCCGGCTCAATGGCTTCTTCATCAATACTGCCGTAAATATAAACCGTACGATAACCGCCTTCGCGGCGAATATAGCTGATGCCCGGTTTTTCGGTTAGTTCAACCACGTCACCTAGCATAACTTCTTTACCCGCAGGGGTTGTGATTACAGCATGCTTTAAAGAGGCAAACGCTTCACGTGTGAGCTTAGGGTAACGCACCATTACACGCACCTCTTCACCACGACGAATAACACGTTGTGCTTCACCACCATAGAAGCTTGCGCCGACTTGATTAGCAATATTTGCTAAGTCTAACCCTAAGTCATACGCCACAGGTTTTAAGCTGAGCTGTACTTCTTTACTGGCTGGGTCGATAGTCGAGCTAATATCAAAAAGCCCTTTTTGCTGTTGTAATAACTGAATAAAGCGACGGCCTGCATCATTTAAGGTATCAATGTCTGGGCCATAAAGTAGATAACCAAACTCGCCATCACTGCCACCGCCATTCACGTCATCGTAAATTTGCAAAGACTTAACCCCCGCAATGCTTGGCATTTGTTCACGCCAGCGGCGTGATAGCTCAAAGGCATTATATGGACGAAGGTCTTCATCAACCAACGGCGCTAAAATTTGTGCTTCCGTTCGGCCTTGATTAAATACCAAAATATCGCGGATCAGTTTTTGGCCAAACTCACGCTCAGTTTCCTGATCAACTCTTAACACCATGGCTTCAATTTCACGAACCGCATCAATTGTTTGAATGTCCGACGCATTTTCGTTCATCTCTAAACGAATTTGTGGGAAATCATGAGGTACCTTTGGTGTTGGCACCACGCGCACTTGATTAGAAGAAATCAGGCCAAAGGTTAAAATTAATAGGCCAATGAATGAAAACAACACAAACCAGCGCCACTCTACACAACGTACGATAAATGCTTTATATGGGCCGTTTACAAATTTGAAAAAACGCTTATTAAAACGGGCACGCCAGCTATTTGGGTTAATAGGTGGAAACTTCGTGTGCGCAATGTGAGCCGGTAGAATCAGTTTAGATTCAATTAAGCTGAATATTAAACACAGTATAACCACCACTGCGATACCAAAGAAAAACGCACTTTCGGGGCCACTTGATAATGTAAACGGTGCAAACACCGCGATGGTCGTTAATACGCCAAAGGTTGCTGGTGTTGCAACTCGCTTAGCACCATTCACCACATTAACAACGCCTCCCCCTTTTTTCTCAATTTCGGTGTAGGCGCTTTCCCCTATGACGATGGCATCGTCGACCACGATCCCCAGTACCATAATGAAGGCAAATAACGACACAATATTAATACTGATCCCAAAGAGCGGCATCATCATCATCGCCCCTAAGAAACACACGGGTAAACCAATCATTACCCACAGTGCTAACTTAAAGCGTAAGAAAATCGACAACATAATGGCAACCAAAATCGCCCCTTGGATCAGGTTGGTTTTCATCATGTCTAAACGCGCATTAAGATAGTATGTCATATCCATGAGCGGCTCTAGGCGCAAACCAACTGGCAGCTCTTTATTTTTCTTTTCTATAAAGGCTTTAACAGAGTCTGCAACGGGGATCATGTTCTGCTCTTTCGTTGCTTTTACCGATAAATAAACCGCATTCTCGCCATTAAATTTAAAGTAGCGTTCACCTTCGATAAATTGATCTTTAATTACGGCAATATCTTGCAACAGGACTTTCGCACCATTTTCACCAATTTTAACGGGAATTTGGCGGAATTCGTCACCGCTGTAATATTGATTTTCAACACGCACAGAAATAATACCTGCATCTGTGCGTAATTGACCCGCCGAAATGTTAGCCGAGTAACGACGCACCGCATTAGCAACATCGCTTAATGTCAGGTTGTATTGACGCAACGAATCAGGGTCTATTTCAATCGCAATCTCATCAAGTGGCACATCGTTTTGTACCAAGGACACATTCGATAATTGCAGTAGCTCATCTTCAATTTGATTAGCAACCGGTTTTAACTCAGTCAGCGGAATATCACCGACCAAGGTCATACCAATGACGTCTTGACGAAACTCGACCTGACTAATGGTAACGGGTTCCATACCTGCAGGAAATGTTGCAATACCGTCAACACGCAGCTTTACTTTATCAAGTACATCTGTGAGTTCTGCATCGGTATTAATCTCTAAACTTGCTCGTCCATTGTTGCGAAACGCACGATACACACCTCGTTTGATTTCGGTGATGTCTTTTAACGATTCTTCTATCTTGATCAGAATACTTTCTTCAATTTCTTGCGGTGATGCACCCGGATAATTGGCTTGTATCTCAATGTAGTTAATTTCGACATTCGGGAACATCTGACGCTGAATCGTAAAATAACTAATAATCCCCATGATAACGATAAAGACCATCATGAGGTTCGCAGCAACCGAGTTATTGGCAAAGTAGGCAATAATGCCAGACTGTTTTTCTGTGTTTTCGTCTGTCATAGCGCCACCTTAAAGCTTTTCAACCGCTGCAGTATTCTCTGCATCGCTCGTCATTTCTTTCATGCCTGCAATTTTCACTTCCATACCCGCTTGCGGGTATTCCGGTAATGTAAGCACCAATTGATCATTAACTTGTAAGCCGTCACTGATATAGAAAAACTCACCTTCTTCACGCACTACCGTGACTTTACGAGGCTCAAGTTTTTGCTCGTCATTTACAACCCAAACCGTTTGATTATTAACAAGTGATTGCGGTAAACGGTAAATATTTTGCAGTGTTTCACCCGCGAAGCTAACTTGCACATAAGCACCAAACTTAATCGGCTGTACGTCATGCTTGAGACCATATGGATCGTTCACTCGTATCACCAAATTACTCATACGCGTCGCATTATCAACAACCCCTAGATCGCGGTCTATCACCGCTTCACGTGTAAAGCTGTTTAAACCTTTATTAATAATCGTCGCCTTAACACCTTTAAGGCGTTTCGGTAAAAACACACTATCAAAACCAGCAATAGGAACAATGATTTCGGCACTTTCAATGTTATTAAGTTCAGCAACTTGGCTTCCCACGTTAATGTATTGACCTACACCAATCTCACGGTTAATGACCAATGCATCGTAAGGTGCTCTCACTTCACAGCGAGCAAGGTCACGCTCAGCGCGTTTCAATGCAGCTTGTGCTGATTTTACAGCCGCTTGGGCACTTAATACTTGCGGTTTACGAAGGAATAAGTCTGTGCGTTCACGCTCTGGGTAACGTTTTGCTTCATCCTGTGCAACCTTTGCTTGTGCTTGCTCTTCAATCAATGCCGCTTGCGCACTTGCAAGCGAAGCCTCTGCTTGTAATACAGCAGCTTCGTAGTTATCTTTTTCAATAGTAAATAACACTTCACCACGCGCGACGATTCCGCCCGCAACAAAATTTGGATGCCAACTGGTCACTTCACCTGCAACTTGCGATGCAATCAGGGTACTTTCAAGTGGCTTCACTTCACCGTAACTGTTAATAATCACTTGGTGATCATCACTAGAAACAGCTTCAACTTTCACGAGAGGACGCACATCAACTTCATCCTTATCTTGTGGCTCTTGGGCAATCGCATTGATCCCCATAAAACCAGCAATACCAATGAATAAAGCGATAATAGGTAACGTCCATTTTAATAAATTCGTGCGCATAACTTACACCTTTAATATTTTAACTGGTCCTATCATACCAAAGCTGACAGAAACATTAATGTGACATTTGTAAGTAACTGTTACAAACAGACATAGAATGACACCGTTCAGATTAAAGTGACGTATAAAACAATTTGTTACAAAGAAAACCATTTTAATTTCAGCTGGTTAAAAACACAATTTCACATTTGTTAACATATCACCTTTTATCAAGACATTATTTCATTAAACTGCTCTATGACATAGTTTAAGGACATTCTAACAGTGAAAATAACAAATATTGCGCTAGCGTTAAGCCTAGCATTGACAGTCAATGGCCACGCCATTGCAGCAAAAAAAGAAGAAAAAAAGCCAGAAACACTGGCTGAGATGATCAAAGATAAAACCGAATTTGTCGGTATTTTTACACTTTACCAAGATGCCAAAACGGGTAAAAACTTAATGGTCATCAATGAGTCACAGCTTAATACCCCGTTTGTGTATTTTGCGCATACCGTTGATGGCGTGACAGATGCAGGCCACTTTCGAGGCTCATACCGAGAGACCAAACTCATAGAGTTTAGAAAGCATTTTGATCGTATTGATATTGTAAGCAAAACACCACGCTATAAGTTTGACGAGAACTCAGCGCTTGCCCGCTCTGCAGATGCCAATATCAGTGAAGCCGTTCTCGCAAGTATCAAAATAGACAAAGAAGAAGACGGCAAAATAGCCTTTGACGTTGATAAGCTATTTTTAAGCGAAGCACTGCATAAAGTGTCTCCATGGGTTAACCCTGACGATAAAAACGCTAAAAAACGCTTCAAGCTAGGTAAACTAGATGACAAAAAATCGCGTATTGTTAACCAGCGCCCTTACGCAAATAACCTAGATGTTATTGTTGATTATGTATTCAGCAACGCCAACCCAAGTGTGCGTGGCTCTGCCGCTATAAGCGACCCTCGTAACGTATCAATAAAAGTACAGCACTCATTTGTTGCTTTACCTAAAAATGACTACCAACCTCGTCAAGATGATGCGCGAATTGGTTATTTTACTAACCAGTTCGATAATATGACCTCTGCCGACTGGGCCCCTTATGAAGACGTGATCAAACGCTGGGATTTACAAAAGAAAGATCCATCCGCAGCCTTATCTGAACCTGTAAAACCAATTACGTGGTGGATTGAAAATACCACACCTGTTGAGTGGCGCGATACCATCCGCGATGCGGTACTGGCATGGAACACCTCGTTTGAAAAAGCAGGTTTCAAAAATGCGATTGAAGTAAAAATACAACCAGACGATGCAGACTGGGATGCAGGCGACATAAATTACAACGTATTACGTTGGACCGCATCTCCACGTCCACCATTTGGTGGCTATGGTCCTGCACTTGCTAATCCATTAACGGGTGAGATCTTAGGCTCAGACATCATGCTTGAGTATGTCTTCATGAAAAACCGTTGGATGTACGACACCCTATATACACAGGGTGCGGCGACACTCACTGAACATATGAGTGACTCAGAACTACACTGCTCTTTGGGCCACAGTATTCAAGAAAACATGTTACTTGCAAAAGGCCTAGGTACTGGTGCAAACATCGAAGACAAAGAAATTTTACGCCAAGGTTTAACACAACTTGTCTTGCATGAGGTCGGTCATACCTTAGGCTTAAACCACAATATGAAATCTTCTATTTTGTGGAACGAAAAAGACGTACACGACAAGCGTAAAACGCAAGGGATTGTTACAGGCTCTGTTATGGACTATGCGCCGGCAAATATCGCTCCAATTGGCATGCAGCAAGGCGATATTTTCCAAACGAAACCAGGTCCTTATGACGACTGGGCTATTGAATATGGTTACAGTCAAGCTTTGGCAGACACCGATGCCGAGCAACAACGTTTAGAAAAAATTCTTGCTCGCTCATCTGAGCATGCGCTTGCATTTGGTAACGACGCTGATGATATGCGAGCACCAGGACGCCACATTGATCCACGTATCATGATTGGTGATATGTCATCAAACCCAGCGGCCTACGCCTCAGACCGTATGGCCTTAATCAATAAACTATTTACTGAACTAAAAGACAAAGCCACGGTTGAAGGTGAGTCATATCAGCAACTAGTTACTTCTGCCAACATCCTATTCGGTAGTTACAGAACACAGGCTGGCGTAGTATCTCGTCAAATTGGTGGGGTATATGTTGAGCGCAACGTCGTGGGTGATGATAAAAATGGCGCACCATTTACGCCAGTGCCATTAGAGCGCCAGCAACAGGCTATGCAAATTCTGGCCAAAAATGTGTTTGCACCTGATGTGTTAGTCAGCATGCAACCGCTATATAACTACTTACAACAGCAACGTCGTGGTTTTAATCATTACGGTAAGAACGAAGATCCAAAACCACATAACATGATTTTAGGCATGCAAAAGCTTGTGCTTGCGCAATTGTTGCACCCTGCAGTCATGCTGCGTATTTCAGACAGCGCAATGTACGGTAATGAGTATTCACTAAGCCAATTCATGGATGACCTAACAGCCAGCATTTTTGTCGATAGTAAAAAAGCGAACTCATTAAGTCATAACTTACAAATTGAGTATGTGAACCAGCTGATTGCGATTGCAGGCTTAGGTAAAGCGAGCAAGCACGACAACCTAGCCAAAGCTGCTGCGCTTTATCAGCTAAACAAAATTGCTGATATCAGTACGCCATGGGGTGCCGACACTGCTGCAAAAGCACATAAGCAGTATATCGATCGCTTAATTAGCAAAGCGCTCGAAGCTTAATTAATAAGCACAAAAGGCTGCCAACGGGCAGCCTTTTATTATTTCAACGTTATCATCAAGCCATCGCTGGACGTGACTTGTAATATTGAATACAACCAAGTTGGGCGGCATTAGTTAGCAATATCATCACAAAAGTTAGAACATGTGACACACTCGGTGAAGCCATCGCCAGTTCTGCGCCTAAACCACAGGCTCCCGCTACAAACTGTAAACTAAAATAACGTGCACTTAAGTTACTAATATCACCGCTTTTAATTGTTTTGTAGGTTTGCGGCATAACACGGATAGAACTCATCGCTAAGCCAACATATGTCAGCCAATTAAGGACTGTGGCAGTGTCCAGTGACGGGCTAAGCAATAACAAAAAAGGCGTCACCGACACAATTAATAGCCCAGCTAATTGCAACCGTTGCTGGCGCGCTGCATTGTAACGCACGAAGTAATAAAGAATTAAACCACTTAACACACCCGTCACGATAAACGGTAAGACCATGTAAATGCGCTGAAAGTACACATTGTAGGTAATGAAATAAAGACTTTGTGCCACCCCAAAGCTCATCATTAGCAACGACACGCCCGACACACTGCGATTTTTACGAATTTTATTTAATAGCGGATAAAAGCTAAACGCCAAAATAAAGCATGAAATAATCGGCAAATAGTGCGCCAAAACAGACCTCTCTCGTTACAATTTAGTTAATACGTTAGCAGTTTATAAACAGCCCATACACAACAAGTAAATCATTGTTTTTTAAGCCATTTAAAAGAGCGCGGCATTCTAATGAGATGCTCATAAAATGCAATGAAGATGAAAAAATAGCCAGCGAGGACTTGGCAAGATTTCCGTACAGTGTGTTTACAGCTTAGAGACAGCATTCATAACTTGAATACAACGAATAACATAGGTACATTGAATAAAAAACAAGCTTAGAGGTAGATGATGAAGCAACTCTTCTGCATCTTACTTATCAGTATGTTACTGCTCGGATGTGCCAGTAAAAGTAACCAACCTGTTATGCCACCTCGTGTTGCAGACCTCCTTAATAGCACACTTTTTCAGCCTGTTACTTTAAAAGACACTGAGCTATTTGCTCTGCCCATCGACGAGCAACAACAATTCCTTGATTACTTTACACAAAGACAAGGTGGCTATCTCAGAGATGATCAAATTCTCTATCACTATTTAGAAAATAAACTCACTAATTTTAACTATTACAGTGAAACACTCACTGCCTCTGAGACAATTCAAAAACAGAAAGGTAATTGTATTAGCCTTGCTATTTTAACTCAGGCGTATGCTCAGTTAGCTGGGCTAAAAACAGGGTTTCAATCAGTGTCGAGTGAACCGGTATACAGCAAAGAAAGTAATATTGTGTATGTATCGGGTCATTTTAGGACCAAAGTCTATGCCCCACTTGATGATGAGGTGACTTACTTAATCACACCGGGAAGTATTATTGATTATTTTCCGAGCCGCGGCAGTTTTTATACCGGCAAAGCCCATTTAAACGATTTAATAAGTCGCTACTACAGTAATTTAGCAGCCGAGGCTTTAGCCGCTAAACAATTTAATTTAAGTTACAGCTATATTCTTAAAGCTGGCGATTACACCCCTTACGATCCTGCACTGTATAATCTTGCAGCGGTATTACACCGTCAAGCTGGTGACTTAGTGGGAGCAAAACATATTTATCAAACCGCATTACAGCACAACATTGAAAACACCAATTTACTTCATAACTACGCTGTGCTGGCCGAACAGCTCGACGACCAAGTACTTCTAACTAAACTCAACTCACAGCTTGCTCTAGCAAAGCAAGATCCGTTCGAATTATTAGCAACGGCAATAAATGCACGCAACAATGGTCAGTATTTTAAAGCCCGAAAGCAGCTCGAAGACGCCATAGCCTTAGCACCTTATTTGTCTGAACCCTATCTAGAGTTGGCTATTATTAACTACCAACAAGGCAATGAGCAATCGAGCAAAGAGTGGCTCGAAAAAGCCATTGAGCTTGAAAGGGAAGACGAAAAGCGGGCGCTCTATCACGCCAAACTATTCGCCTTAAATACCAAGCAGTAACGGTTATAAAGAATAGTAAAAACTAAGCCAAGCACGTAAATCGTTTTCAAAGTCGTCGCCTTCAACACGGGCGACGCCCAAATCAATATTCACATCATTCAGCCCGGCAGGCCCTAGGCCAAAGCTAAACTCGCCTTGCCATTTTAATCCATAGCTTTGTGCATATACTCGGTTATCTACTTGATGCTGTTGATAGTAAAGCCATGGGAGCGAATCTTTATAACTAATCCCGCCGCCATAACCTTTATAGCGGTTACCAAGCTGGCTAATAAACGGTAATTCGGGTGCCACCACTAAACCACTTTGAGTCTCGTTGTTAATTAAGTTAGAAGCAAAACCACCTAACGCAAGCGTATTATTGTCACGATAATGCTGAGCAAAGTTAACATAAACAGAAATATTAAACGCATGCGCACCAAACTCAGTAGCAAAGTCGTAACCTTGCCAATTATACGTTTTGCTATCACCTTTCAGTAAAGCTATCTTTGCTGACTGAGAAAACCCCACTGTTTGTCTATCATATTGCCACTTTTGTTTTAGCCCCAGCTTTAACCATTGATCATCGCCGTGAACAAAGTCGCTGTAGTTATAACTCACAGAAGGAATGATACTTAATTGTTGAAACTGCATTGGATAACTTGTTGCCAAGTGTATACCCGTGTTTTCAATTTTTTCAGCATGGTATCCGTGGTACTGTTTATCTGTATCTAACTGATAATCGAATAACAAAGCTTTAAAGTGTAAATCAAAGGCTGAATATTTGGCAGCGGCAAACGCCCCCTCTAATGCGCTATCTTGTAAATCAATACTGTAGCCTGCTTGCAAATCAAGCTGTTTTAAAAAGTCACTGCTTTTAACACCCAAGGTTAATATTGACGATGATGCGGAGTAATACTGAGAACCCAACGATAAAGTCGGCTTTTGCTGAAATACATCATAGTCAGTTTGTTGACCTGTCGCTTGTTGATAAATAGCCGCTTTAGGGAGTACTTCGCTTTCGGTCACACCACGCGGTGGTGTGGGATTTACAGCAAGTTCAGTCACTTTTTCGCGCTGAGTTAAGTCTGTAAAGTGCTTAATATTTGGGCCATCCGGTGTGACTGATAAATACAATAACTCACCATTATTCATCGCCATGGGATGAGCGATAACTTCTTGGCCTTGGCTTAGTTGATAAAGTTCATTTTTATCAAAGTCATAGTGGTACAAATCAACTGCTGCATTTTTACCAGCCACAAAATAAAGGCCTTTCCCATCAGCTTGCCAATTAGGTTGCGATACATATTGATACCCTGCAGGCATAGGCACACGATATGATTTTGTCGTGTTTAAATCTTGTATATACAACTGCCAATTCTGATTCAATGTGGTTTTCAAATAGGCCAGCCGCGACTTATCAGGGCTTAATACGGGGTAGTCATAAATAGTTTCAAGGCTTTTTGTAAACAAGGGAGTGACGTCACCATGAGTAAGGTCTACTTTCACTAACGCTGAGAAACCATGCTGATTTTGTTCTGCATAAACAGTTTCGCCATTTTCGCTAATGCTAAAACGACGCAAGCCCGCGTGATGCGTCAATGCTGTGACCTCACCCGTTGTAATATCGTAACGGTATAAATCAGAAATCCCAAGAACAGACCCTTTGCCCACGGTGGTTGTTGCTGTAAAAAACAGCGTATTTTCATCCAGCCATTGTGGATTTTTAATCCCTTGTCTATTTATTTGCTGCAATACATGCTTCTGCTCACGCTTAAATACTGCGGGAGCTTTATCGACAATATCCAGAGGATCATCGTTTAAAAGCGCATTTTGCTGTGTTGCAAATTCTTCTGCAGCCTGAGTATTTTGCTCTGTACTGTAAATAACTAAACGTGTATCACCCTCTTTATTACGCTCAACAATAACCAGTTTAGAGTTGTCTGGACTAAGTGCTGGATTTGATGCGTAGAGATCAAGCTCCAACCAAAGCTTACTTGTAAGTGGTTGTTCACTTACCTCTTTAGCCATTGCTTTGTATGTATACTCAGCAACAAAGCGGCGATACAACTTGGCTGGAGAATCAGCAAATACACCTGTAAATGCCTCATCGAAATCACGGTCTTTTACTGCCTGCATTCGTGTCCAAACAGCATCAAGCGTTTGTTCTGAATAGTTTTCTTCAAGCCAAGCCAAAAAACGCGAACCGACCAAATACGCCATCGACCCCGCCAAAAAGCCGCCTTTTGTATTGCTTAGTTGCTTATAACCTGGCAATGCACCTTGCTGAGCAAACTCAATTAAAATCGCTTCAGACAAATTGTCAAACACTCGACCACGGCCTGTCATTTTTGATTCTAATAATGTTGCGTAACCCTCTGCGGCCCAGCGTGGCATGTCTTTTTCTGCTAAGTCATACAGATCCCAGCTATTTTTAATTGCTTGACGAAAATCACTGCGAGTCGGCTGAGCTAAATGCACCAAGTGAATATATTCGTGCAAGATTAATAATTGTTGCCAACCATCGGTATTAGAAATCACCGTATCGGATTGCGGTGGCGTGGTAAAAAGTGCCATCAAGGGTTTATTAGAGACAGGTAGAGCAAAGCCATTTGCGGCATTCAGAGGGTCAAACACGACTACATCAACGACTTCATCCAAAGCACGATGCTGTTGCTTAAGCACTTTATCACGCACAATTTCAAGCTCTGTGGCAGCCGATTGCGCCCACTGTTGGTTTTCAACGCTAAAGTGTACATTAAAATGCTCAGTGTGAATTGTTTGCCATATTTCTTGGCCAGACGCCTCGCCTGCAACAAGCAGCGCAACGCTCAATAGTGCTTTTTTCATCATAATCCTTGATCCCCAGCTTGGGTATATTGATTTTAAATATTCACACTAGTATGCGTTGCTTTTTTGCGCGGTTGTAGTTAAAAAATGTAAGAAATTAATCGATTTTGATAGGTTTTACTAACCCCAAAAGTTGATAAATAATAAAAATAGTTACTGCAAACATCATACTGCTTCTGAGCGCACCAAGGCCTACGAGCATCATTGCACTGGTTACCAATAACGCGATACAAGTAATTGCGCAACTAATACAAAAGCCTTTACACTCATTTTTAAAGCGCGCGTACCACAGTAAAGCAACTAAGCCTGAAATAGCGATAATTGGAAGTAAATAAATCATCTGAATACCTGCATCCCTCACTTTTGGACAGTATACCCAAAAACGAAACCGAATCAACGGTATTGATAATCATTTTCATTTAAAACCAATTGCGTGGCTCTGATTCTATTTCATAAAGCACAAAATCAATTAACTGTTCTGCATCAACTGATTTTAAATACGGCATTGATACAGAACCCGATGCAAGTTGTATATACAGGCTTTTTAAACCTGATTTTCGCATTAAATATGTACTAATAGTCGTGGCACTTTGTGCTTTATAAATTTCAAACAAACGATACTGAGTCCCTATCATTCCCGTTCTAAACACGGCAAATGAGCGGCCTTCATGTTGATACAGCGCCATGCCTGTTTTTTGATAACGTAAAAATACGGCAGCCATCAATATACTCGCAGGTAATAAACCCCAAAGCATTGATAACGTTTCAAATAGTTGATCAATAACGACAACGCTAATCACACTCGGCAAAAATACATACAACACAGTGTTTTTATACAGCAGTGCCCGTTCGGGTTTAATAAAATTAAGCTCATTTAAATTAATAAACCACGGAAACAACCAACGGCACACTTGCTGAACATGCGCTGCGGTTAACACGGGCATCACCAGTGTTTGTTTGTTTTTATGCGCCGCAACACCTGGGGCTGTATTACCACTGCTCACTTGTGGACATATCAATGTATAACGCTTTAATAATCGTGCAATGATATTTTGCTTAATTTGTACACTTTGTATTTTCTCTGAGCTTATTGATAACTGCTGGCGCTCAAAGAGCCCCGCTACACGTTTAAACTTATTATCTTGAAAATATAAATGAAAATTAAAAAACCTAATTAAAGCCATAGTAACCGACAACAACACAGCGCACAGCACGATAACAACAATAACGGTCACCACAGCCAATGCTGCCGCACTGCCAACAAAGGCAGCCTGCTCGTTAAACATGGCTTCTAGACGCGCAATCAATGAAGTTTCAAGGTAATCAAAAATGGCATTCATAAAAGGGGCAAGCGCCGCTAACGCTAAAATAGCCATATTCGACATCAAACCAAACTTCGCTATTTCGGCGTTACTAAGCGTGAGTGTGTGTTGTGCTGATGGTTGTGCTGCATGTTCCGCTTTTTCAGGCGTGTCACTTTGCTGCAACTGCGCTTTAAATGCCATCACTTGTTCGCGTACATGCTCGGCATAACTGAGCTTTACACCTGGGATCACGGCTTCTTGAGCGCTACTGCCTGCAGCATCAAAAATACAGTTAACCAAATTTACGGGCTGGAAATAAAAGGGCTCAGCGATATTCACATTTTGCACTCTGGCAAACTTCAGTGTTAAGCGCTCTTTCTTAAATACCCCTTTGTTTAACAGGATTTCATTTTCGCTACTGATGCGATAAGAAAAATTTCTATAATATGCAAATGCATAAACAACTAACATGACAATAGCGATGCTTGCTGCGACTTGCCCCCAAAACCATTTTTGCTCAACCTGAGTCACAAAAATAACTAAAATAGGCAGTAAATTTAGTAAGCCATCTTTAACAAATCGAATAGCAAAATGCACAATAAAATATAAAAGTGCCCACGGCGACACGCGTTGCCAATCATTGTTATTCATCGACTAGCTCATCAACTGTTGCATGATTGTCATAACCATAGCTTTGTACAAACTGCCTAATGTCATTGCATTGTTTATCTGTTAAACCACTGATATGAAGATCCGCACTCATGCCACCAGCACTGTAGAGTCTGAGTGTTGCTAAGCCAAGTTTCCGCTCAATGGGTCCTCGATGTATCTCAGTATGTTGAACTCGAGAAATAGGTAACAGAGTCACTTGTTGCCAAATTAAACCACGCTTATAAGCAATATCATGCTCACGTAATGCAATCCCTTTTACACGAACACTGTAAAGGTTATACAGCATTGAAAGCACAACGAGCACGGGCAGCAGTAGCAACCAAGGTGCAGATACCGCATCAGCAAACGGTTGATTAAAATACCGAACAGCCACAATGACCGTCATGAGTGGAATATAAAAAAGCAGCCAATTAATTTGTACATGCCAAATAGCGTTATCTGCAAGCGGCTGAAATTTAATAGTATGGTGGCGAGGCAGAGTGTCGATTTGTTGATTACTAAACACGATTATTCCTTGTAAAGGCCAGTGTCACTGGCCTTACGTGCTAACGTTGAGTGTGGTAAATTAAACCCAGCGAAGTGTCGTTGCAAGCGTATGGCTGGCACCTGGCGCAAGCTCTACACTGTCATCAAGTACATTTGCTGCTTCTAAGCAGAGCATCACATGATACTCATCGTCGGCAAAGTTCGACAAGCGTTTTGACTTCTCAATCCACGGATTCCACAGCACACATGATGTTGAGTTTTCACGACCTACTTCAATAATGCCGTCTGGGGTAATTATACGCTGTGTAGCCTCTGCTTCGGTGTACACCATGTCGGTTTCGCGCGCAAAAGCAACCAAGTCATGCTGCTCAAAAGGGCCTTCGCCAAACTCAATGTATTTTGCCCCTTGCAAACCATCAACTTTGGTTTCTTCAATCGCAGGTGTTGGGAAATACGTGTGTAGCGCTTGAGTAAAGTGAATGGTTTCATTATCCATGTTCGTGGTCGTTAAGCGTAACTCAAGACTCGACGTTAAAATAAATTCAGCAAGTAGCTTAGTTTTGTGAGGCCAATATTTATCATCAACCTGAGTCATCGGTAACGAAAGGCTGATATAGATTGAATCTTCTTGTTCTTTCACTTCTTCAGCGCGCCAAAGACCTGTACGAGCCACACCATGCGCAGGCCAACCTTCATGCTGACTTACACCAAACCATGGCCAACAAATAGGGATACCGCCACGTACACCTTTCCCCTCTTGATAGTCTTCTAACTCAGACACCCACAACAACGGCTTTTTGCCTGCAGGCGTGAACTCAGTAATTTGCGCACCTTGCAGAAAAATAGTTGCTTCACACAACTCACTCGCAACCTTAATAAACTCAAGTCCGGTGTCACTTTGTTCAATCGTAACTGATGGCGATAACTTCATAATTCGTCCCATTTAATGAAAGAAAAATCCACCTTACCCAAAGCGGTGGCAATTAGTAAATAATATTTAGTTATTTGATGAAAATGTTTTACAACCAAATGCTAAGTCACCCCATATTAGCATTTTCAGTGTTAACAACAATTACCCTATCTAAACGACAAAATAGAGCATTTAATTTCTGCTCTAACTAAATACAAATCAAAACCATGCCATTATTAGCTTTAATCTATGGCTGATATAGGTGTAATTTATTTGAACTCAATTTATTAGATGTGTAATATTTCGCGATTGCGGTCGCCAGATACCGCCTTTTTAAAGAGACACAACTATGCAAAAGTATGACGAGCTATTGGTATCGTTACGTAAAGTTATCAGGGCTATCGACCTTCATTCAAAACAACTCAACAAAACATCGGGATTAACAGGCCCACAATTACTTATAATGAACGAAGTCGCGCACACCGATGGCATTACGGCCAGCCGCATCGCACAAAACGTTAATTTAAGTCCCGCAACTGTCACCAATATTTTAGACCGCATTGAAAACCGTGAGCTAGTTACACGTGTTCGCAGTCAACTAGATAAGCGCCGTGTCAGTCTATACCTTACCGAGCGCGGCAAAGAAATTTTGAATAAAGCGCCACAGCCTTTACAAGAGCACTTTATTGAAAAGTTTTCAGCCCTTGAAGAGTGGGAACAAAGTCTATTGTTGTCATCTATGCAACGTATTGCAGCCATGATGGATGCAGACCAACTTGATGCCTCCCCCTTACTTGAAGTAGGTGCGCTTACGCGAACCATTGAGTCTCAATAATAAACCCGTTGATTAATATTAAATTTATGTGGCTACCCTTGGGTTCAGTGTGAATATCATCTATGCTAAATAGTACCCATTCTTACATTAGCGATAATTCATGCTTAAACTTTCAAAGTTAGCCCTAGCGATAGCGTTGGGCACTACTTCAAGTCTTAGTCAGGCATCAGAAATCGATGACCTTCAAAAGCAGCTGCAATTACTAAAGCAACAGATGCAGCAACTTCAAACTCAGCTCGAAAAAGCAGAGCAACAAGCAAAACAACAAGCGGCGCAGCAAGAACAAATTGATGCCCAAGTTGCTAAACAGCAAAAGCAGCTTGAGCAGCAAACGGCTGCTGTTGATTCAGAGCTCGAAAAGAAAGAATCTGGGATTCGAGTTGGCGGTGCTGTACGTACCAATTTTAGTCACACATCTTATGATGACGGCAATAAGAACCGCGGTGGCGACTTCGATTTTGATATTTTCAGATTGAATTTTGCAGGCGATGTTGGTGACGTGCAATTAAATGCAGAAATTCGTTTTTTCGATTACATGACTGCAGTTAAATATGCCTATGCAGCCTATGACTTTGCCGAAGATTGGCAAGTGCAAGCAGGGATCACCAAAGTCCCCTTTGGTAACTGGCCTTATAACTCTCATAACTACTTTTTTGGCACCACTTATTACGTTGGCTTAGAAGATGACCACGATTTAGGTGTGTTATTTAAGCGTAAAATAGCCGATAACTGGCAAATTGACCTTGGCTTTTTTAAAAATGATGAATTAGGTGGTGTTGACGGTTACGTTGATAATCGCAGCGATCGTTATTCGTATGATGTCGTTGGTTTTCGTGATGCCGACGAAGGCGTTTACGCAGAACCCACCAATGCGATAGGTGAATACAATACATTCTCTGGACGTTATGGTTACCACTTCGAGCATGATGGTGGCACCACTGAGTTAGGTGTTTCTGCGTTATCAGGCGGCCTACACGACGGTGAAGACAAAGCAGGCGACTACATGGCTTGGGCTGTGCACCTTAACAGCACCATTGGCCCGTGGAACTTCCAACTGCAACATGGTGAATACGATTACGACATTGATAACGTAAATCGTATGGCTGTCGGTGCCTACTCTTTTTATGACAGTATCGCCGCCGAAGCCACCATGACTAATGCCAACATTGCTTACAGTTTACCTGTTGAGTGGGGGCCAGTAACCAACCTGCAATTTTATAATGACTACGGCATTATTTACGATAAGTCAGATAACAGTGCAGACACGTGGATGAATGTAACGGGTGTGTCGGTCGCCGCAGGTGGCTTATTTACCTACTTTGATCTTGTAAAAGCGAAAAACCAACCGTTTGTTGGTGGCTCAATAGCTGGCGACAGCGACGAGACCGAAACGCGCTTCAATATCAATATCGGTTACTACTTTTAAAACGATTAGCCCAGCTATTGCTGGGCTTTTTTAAACTTTCTATGCCCCCATCCCTCGTTTACCTCTAAATAACACAGCAATTTTTTAACCCCTTAAACGTTCTTCATGCAACATTAGGTAAAAAACGTTAGCTGAGCTACAGTTAAAAGTAACGCAGAATAAATGTATGATTTTGCAAAATATGCATCACCGCATTTTCAGTTTTATCAGGCTCAATTATATTGATGAATGTAAGAACGGTATTTACCGCCTATAAAAATGGCTGCTATCAATTACTTGGATTATTGATGGTTGGCTTAGGTATCATAGGTATTGCACTCCCTGTGATGCCCACAACTATTTTCTTTATTCTTGCTTTGGGCTGTTTTACACGCTCTTCTCCCGCTTTGTCTGCTTGGCTATTAAATCATCCTCGGTATGGTGAATCACTTCGATATTGGCAGCTCTATAAAGTGGTTCCGCTAAGAGCAAAGTTTTTAGCTGGCCTTGGCATGGCCGTGGGCTATTTCTTCTTACTGCAAAGCGCAGCACCGATTTGGGTTATGTATCTTGTAGCTGTTATCGAGGTGTGCGTGTTGGGCTATTTAATCAATCGTCCCTCAAAGCCTAATCATCCGACGCTGATCCAACTTAACATATCCACTCGGCTGCAATTAATGCTACTTGCTAGCCTGTTTACCTCACAACTCGCCATTATTGCGTACCTCGCTATTCAGTATTAACTGCTCGAATGTAAAGAACGTAAACGCACTTGTTATTAATAATACGAACTATTATCATGTGAGCATCAATAACAAGTACCTTACATTATGTTCTCTTTCAATAAACGCATGTTTTATAGCGTTAGCCGTGCCTTACATATTTATTTATCAACCGCGCTATTTTTTCTACTGATCTTATTTTGTATCAGCGGCATCATCCTCAATCACGTAAGTTGGCTTGAAAATGACAAACATAATGGTCAAACCCACGTGCTCATTTCTGCACAGCTCTTCGAAAAAGCACAGCAGAACCTTAATGCATTACCCACTCTTTACCCTGAAATTGAACGCTATATGGCAGATCAGTTTTCTCTGCAGAATGTAAAAAGCATTGAATGGGAAAAACAAGACGCACTAGTCATGCTCGACTACCCGTTGCCTGCAGGGTTTGCTTATGCCGAAATCGACTTTCAAACGGGAGAGCTCAATCTTGACTACCAAACAGGTGGGGTTATGAGCCTTATTGGTGATTTGCACAAAGGCCGTCATACAGGCGAGGCATGGAGCTGGGTAATTGATATCTCAGCAGTATTAATGATCATCTTCGCTATAACTGGCTTATTTATTTTATTTCAAAACCGTAAAAAGCGTACCTCAGGGCTTTGGCTAACACTGTTTGGTGTCGTCACACCTCTGGTTATTTATCTAGTTTGGGTGCCTCAACTTAAAGGAGTATCTTAATGAAACAAGCCCACTTACTACTTGCTCTACTGTTCAGCTGTTTATTCAGCCCACTTAGCTTTGCCAAAGACGCCAACCTCACCGTTGAGTTCACTTTGCCTGAGCTTGATGTATCCCCTTATCACCGTCCATATGTTGCGCTTTGGCTTGAAACCCCAGAACGTAAACATGTAACCACAGTGGCACTTTGGGTTGAAAAAGCAGAGTGGTTTAAAGACTTACGTCAGTGGTGGCGTAAAGCAGGTCGCAGTAACGATAACTTCGACGGCGTAACAGGTGCCACAAAACGTCCTGGTACTTACACCATTGAGTGGCACGGTAAGGATTTAAAAGGTAACCCCGTTAAACCCGGTAAATATTTACTCAATGTGGAAGTTGTACGTGAAGAAGGTGGCCGTGATTACAGCCGTGTTGAAATCGACTTAACAAAAGATGGCAAAGTCACTCTCGCTGGCGAAAAAGAATTCGCGACTAGCTTCGTTACTATTACTAGCAATTAAGGATAAACAATGAAATTAAAATTATTAAAAACGGCCCTAATCGGTGCCGTTACGTTCACCGCACTTGCATCAAGTTACGCACAGGCACACGCTCGTTGGTTAATGCCATCGCACACCTCTTTATCGGGTGAAAAAACACATTATGTGATGATTGATGCCAGTATTTCAAACGAGTTGTTTAGCCCAGACAAAGCCTACCGCCCAAATGAACAAGGCGCAGAATATGATGACAACTTATTAATCGCCCTTGCGCCAAACGGTAAGCCTGTAGAAGAGAAGATTCGCGCGTACTACCTAAAACGTAAAAACTCAGCGGCCGTTAGCTTATCGCAAGATGGGACGTACCATATTGCGATGCAGCAAAAGCCCCTGCTAATGACATTCTACAAAGATAAAGACGGCAACCGTGGTCGTGTATTTACAGGTAAAAAAGACGCTGATCTTCCTGCTGGTGCAACCGAAGTACGCACGATTAAGTCAATCGCAACCGTTGATACCTTTGTAAGCCGTAACGGCACTTCTAAACCCACATTACTTGGCCAAGGCTTAGAGATTTCGGGCCCAACGCATCCAAACGATTTATTTGCAGGTGAAGAGGCTAAATTCCAATTATTAATGGATGGAAAACCTGCCGCTAACGTTGAGCTAGCGATTGTACGCGGCAGTGCTCGTTACCGTAATGCGCGTGATGAAGTAAAACTTACTACCGATAGTGAAGGTTTCTTCACCGTGACATTCGAACACGCTGATATGTATCTGATTGAAGCATCTGTTGATCAAAAACCAACAGAAGCAGATATCGATAACGTGCGTTACTCATTATTTACCACCCTTGAAGTCGCGCCTGAATAAGTCACTTAATGAGGCCTTATAAGAGGCCTTATTCGACTTTCGAGGAAGACTGTAGTCAACGGTGTGATCACAGCTGCCGTCTTTCTCGCAATCATTGGCCCACCTCCATCGACATCCCAGCTTGGGTGCATCCCATTTAATGGGCTTTTGATAACGCTAATATCTTCTGTAAATTTACTATGCTCATCACGGCCTGCGGCATTGCGCATCAAAAATACCCAAATCACATAATTGCCATCATCAGGAATTTTAAGCTCAGCATGATCACCTTTTGCCGGGCCAACATACAAAGCGGTTGGGTTACCTTTCGGTAAAATATTAAAGTAGTTACTAGAGTTTGAAGGAGCAAAATCAACCTTTAATGTATTGCCTTTATTAAGGTTTATTTGATATTCCCACATCTCATAACCTTTAATTATGTCTTTAACTTGCCAGCTTTGCTGCACCGCTATATCTGAAACTAATAACTCATAATGACGACTATTGGGTAAGTTTTGATTAGCAAACACCACGCTGCTTGCAGCCATAGAAAAACAAAATCCTATTGATAACAATAACTTCACATTGAATCTTCTTTAAGATTCTTTTTTAAAGAATAATAAGCGCTAATTTTACTATTTTTAATTCTTTTAAAGTGAATTTATAGTTACTTCATCGCAGACACACAGCTTAACTAAACAGGATACCTACTATGAAACTTTTTACTTTAATCTCAGCTCAACCACAATTACAAAATATTAGCACTTTATTGGCACGTATTGGTTTATCGGCCATCTTTTTACTCACCAGCTTTAGTAAAATCGAGTTTTTCGATGCAACAGCACAGTACATGGCATCCGTTGGTTTACCAGAGTTCTTACTGCCATTTGTCATTGCTTTTGAAATGGTTGGCGGGTTATTTATTTTACTCGGCTTCTTAACACAACTAACCGCTGTCGCTTTTGCTGGTTTCAGCCTGGCCAGTGCTTTGTTATTCCACTTTCAACTTGATGATCAAATGCAATTTTTAATGTTCTACAAAAACATTGCAATGGCAGGTGGCTTTTTAGCATTAGCCAGTGTTGGTGCAGGCAAAATCAGCCTAGATCAACTAATGTTAAAACGTAGTCAGGCATAACATTTCTCCCAGCCAATAACCTAGGTTGTTGGCTGGGTTTGTTTTTAAGGAGCGCAAATATGGCAAAGTTATTAACAGCAACCAGCCACGATATTGGTGGGCTCGATGTAAAACGCATCTTGCCGCATTTTGACAAAAAAATGGTTGGGCCATTTATCTTTTTTGACCACATGGGGCCGAATCACTTTCCTCGCGGTGAAGGCATAAATGTGGGGCCTCATCCTCATATTGGCCTTTCAACGCTCACTTATTTGTTTACTGGCAGTATTTACCATCGCGATTCACTAGGCAATAGCCTGCAAATAGAACCTGGCGATGTTAACTGGATGACCGCAGGTCGCGGTATAGTGCACTCAGAAAGAGAAAGCCTTGAAGTGCGTGCAAGCGAGCACGACATTAATGGTCTGCAATGCTGGGTTGCTTTGCCTGAGAGCATGACCGAAATAGCACCGCGATTTGAACATATCAAAAAACAGCAACTGCCTGAAAAAATAGAAAAAGGAGTGCTGATGCGACTAATCGTGGGTGATGCCTATGGCTTGAGCTCCCCGGTGAAAAGCTACTCACCTATGTTTTATTTAGATACAGTAGCAGAGCAAGGCAGTTATATTACTAAACCGCATCCTCATCATGAAACCGCTGTGTATGTAATTTATGGTGAAGTTAGTATTGGTGATACTCGCTATACTCAAGACAATTTTGTTCTACTCGATGACAGCGAACACGAAATTACGACCCATGTGCATAGCCGCTTTATTTTACTCGGTGGCAGTAAATTCAATAAAGTTCCTTATTTACACTGGAACTTTGTTGCATACAGCAAAGAGCGTATCGAGCAAGCAAAACAAGATTGGCAAGCACAGCGCTTTGCTAAAATCCCCGGTGATGAGCTTGAATATATTGAGTTGCCCTTTGCTAAAAAGTAAACTTTTTTGCAATTTATAGGTACTATCCATTTACAGGCACTAATTAGTAAGTAACCACGTTAGCAAAGGAATACCATGCTAAGAATCACCCTAGAGCAATGGCGCATGTTTCGTGCTGTTGTTGAGTTTGGTGGCTTTAATCAAGCCGCACAAAGCATTCATAAAAGCCAGTCGAGTATTCATAATGCCGTGGGCAAAATTGAATCGGCACTCAATGTAAAATTATTTACTATTCAAGGGCGTAAAACGGTGCTCACAGAAGCCGGTGAAATGATGCTACGCCGTGCCAATTATTTACTCGATGAAGCTGCCAAAGTCGAAGCGATTGGCCAAACCCTCGGCGAAGGTATCGAAAGCAAGCTGCGCATTGCAGTTGATGCCATTTTTCCACAGCAATTACTTTATAAAGTGCTTAACGACACGTCTTCGCAATACCCACAACTGCGTATCGAATTGCATGAATCTGTGCTGATGGGTGGCAATGAATTACTTGTAAATGATCAGGTCGATATTGCCATTACAGGTTTTCCGATAGCGGCTGGCTTTCATGAAGAGTTATGCAATATTGAATTTATTGCCGTGGCGCATCCAGATCACCCTTTGCATGCGATTGACCGCGAAATAACATTAGAAGATTTAAAATCACACCGACAAATTGTAGTGCGTGACTCAGCGAATAAACACAAACAAGATGGCGGCTGGCTAGGTGCCGATCAACGTTGGACGGTAACGCATTTACGCACCTCTATTGATATGATCAGTAATGGTCTAGGCTTTGCGTGGTTACCAAAAATAGCGATTGAAAAACAACTCGCAGCAGGGCAAATGAAAGCGCTCAATTTAACGCATAACAGTAGCCGCAGTGCTAAGTTACATTTGCTCTTCAAAGACGGTGACAAACTGGGTCCCGCAGCACGGGCATTTCTTGGCGAATTACGCTACCAAGTAATGGAAAATCTATAGTTTAAGCGGTGTTTCAGCGATGCCTTTAACACCCGGCTTTAAAATAAACACGCCCCCGCTGTGCGGGTAATCAGCAAGTACCGACTCATCCAACCCGACTGCTGCGGTAGTAATTGCCACATGCTCAAGTGCCTCTCCGACAAATGCAACACTGGTAACACGTGGTGCGGGAATACGTAAAAATTGCACTTGCTCGCCGCGTGGCGAAAAACGATAAACACCATAACCATTCCATGCTGCGACCCATAAGTGGTCGTCATTATCAACCGTCATGCCATCTGGGTAACCCATGCTATCGGTAAAACGGATAAACGCATGCTTATTACTAAGCTCGCCCTGTGCACTTAATGAGAAGCGATAGATAGTTTGTTTTTCAGAGTCTGTTGAGTATAAAAACTGCCCGCATTTACTTACCGCCGGTCCATTACTAATGGTGTAGTGTTGGTCAACGACTTCAGGAGCCTTTCCATGACCAACGCGGTATAACTTTCCACTCGGAGCTTGTTCTTGAGAGTCCATCGAGCCAAAAAAACCAAAACCTTGCCGTGATGTTTTACCATCGTTTAATCGGTTTTGCTGTGGCTCATTGTCGATTGAGTAAAGCAGTTCGCGGCTAAAGTCTTCGCTATTAAGTTTATAGATGCCCTTCGCAAACCCAGCAACAAGTTCACCTTGCTCCGTTTCCATTACCCAACAAATGGGTTCTGGCATGGCAAACTGACTTACCCGCATACTTTGGCAGTGCAAACGAAATAAACGCTGACCCAAAATATCAACCCAAAATACACAGTTGTGGGCTTTTGCAAAGTAAGCACCTTCGCCTAATTGGCATTGGCTTGAAATAATTATTTTTAAGGTGGCATCGAGCATAAATTTCATTAAATAAACAGCTGAACTTTTACCATTCTATCTGTGTATAAAAATAAGTGCTAGGCCAGATAAGCCTGCGACCAGCAGTATGATGCTGCGAATTGCTCTTTCGTTTAAGTTGTTATTAATTACAAAAGACAGTCCCCAGCCAATTAAGATTGCTGGCAGACAAAAGAAAAACAGTTTTACATCCCCCATATCAGCAGAGCCAGTAAGCATCAGCACAATAATGCCAAATAGGTTAATGAAAACAAAGAATGCACTAAGGTTGGCCTTTATTTTATCTTTATCCTCAGCTTGATAGAGCAGCCCCATCGGCGCGCCCCCAGCGGAGGTGGTGGTTCCTAAAAACCCCGACGACATAGAGGCTAATAAACTCGTTATGGTCGATATTTTAGGTTTCATACCTATGATAGATAATGCGACGACGACTAATATACTCACTCCGAGCAATAACTGGTACTGCTTAGCATTCACATACCACATCACTGCCGCTGCGAATATTACGCCCATTGCACCACCGACTATTGAGATCCCCGTCTGTTTCATATCGATTGACCCTCGGTGCTTTATCATTAACACCGAAGTTAAAAAGAGTGCATTCAAAATCATAGGGCCAGGCACCAGTTCAGGCATTAACCAATATAAAACTGGCACACACAGCATGCCAAGGCCAAAGCCAATAACACTTTGCAAGCAAGCACCAATGATCAGAATTACATACACGAGTACAAAGTCGGTCAAACTTTCTTACCACCTTAGAAAAATAGGGGAGATGGTAACAATACCAACCCATATTTTATTATTATAGTATCATTTGTTTTATTGAAAAAATTTTATCGCAAGTCAGTCATTTTGCAATGTATAAATGCAATTAAGTCCAACCTGCGTCTACGATTAATGATTGTGCTGTCATCATCCGACTATCATCAGCAGCCAGAAATAATGCTGCATTAACAACATGGTCGGGTTGTATTGTTTCGTTTATACACTGGCTTAAACGAACGTCTTCAACCATCTCTGGGGTTAACCAATGAGTAATTTGACGCTCTGTCATTACCCATCCAGGAACCAAGGTATTAACCCGAATATTGTCTTTGCCATACGAGGCTGCTAAAGAACGCGTCAGACCCTCAATACCCGCTTTAGCAGTGGTGTAAGCAGGCATTCCTGTTTGCTTAATGCGCCAACTTACCGACCCCATATTGATAATACTTCCCCCACCTAAACGCTGCATATGCGCCACAACAGCCTGTGAAGAAAAGAAACAAGGGCGTAAGTTAACAGCAAACTTGTCTTCCCAATATTTTACATCCATGTTTTCTGCTGCATGGCGAGTGTCATCGGCTGCATTATTAATTAATACCCCAATATCGCCCTGTTGCTGGCGGGTTTGCTCTATAGCGGCTTGCAATGCTTCAACATCACGAATATCACAATAGATAAACTGCGGATCAAACTCATATTTACCCGCAAGCTTTGCGCACAAAGCCTCGCTTTGCTGCTTTGCAATATCAACAAAGGTGACTTTTGCGCCTTGCTCACAGAAGCGCGTTACCATTACTTCACCAATTCCCGTCGCTCCGCCTGTAATAAATACACTTTTACCGGCAAGGCTGGCGTAAACTGTTTTAAGCTCATTTGAATTTGGCATGATAACCTTTTGTTTTTACAGTATTTACAACGTTGAGTAGCGAAACTTATTGAGCTGCAGCTTCTTTGTCTGCAATTTCTTTTTCGATAAACGCCATCGCTTCATCAATCATGTACGTCATCATATTTTTCGCACGCTCAGGGTCACCATTGGCAATCGCGTTATACACTTTAAAGTGCTCTTCAGCGATGGCTTGTTTATTACCTTTAGCGGGTGTTGTGTGCTGAATACTGACATGCAATGCAGTACGAATAAAGTCACGTAATTGATAGAAAAAACGGTTACCACTGGCGTGCAAAATTGCCGTGTGGAACGCAAGGTCTGGCTCGTGCATTACGCCTTCAGGTTCATCGGCAGCCGCTTGCATTTTATCGAGCGCCATTTTAATTTCAGCGATCGCAGCTTGGTCACCTTTTCGTGCTGCCAACGCCGCTGCTTGTGGCTCAATAGCTAAGCGTACTTGCAAGAACTCTTTCAGTACGTAAAGTGACGGACTGCTCTCAAGTAACCATTTTAATACGCTGGTGTCGTATAAGTTCCAGTTATCCGCCGGTTCAACACGGATCCCTTGTCGTGGACGAGAAGAAATTAATCCCTTTGCAGCCAACATTTTAACTGCTTCACGAACAGCTGTGCGGCTTATACCATACACTTCGCACAACTGTGCTTCGGTTGGTAACCCCGTCTCAGTATTATAATCACCAACAATAATTGCTTTACCAAGTTCATTGGTAACTTGTTGTGATAAGTTCAAATTCTCTAAACGCGCCATGTGTGTTCCTCTAAAGATCTAGGTAATATAATACATCTATAAAGCTATTCCGTCATCCTGCAAATAGTTGATTAAAATCAATAACAAAACATTAAAAAGACAGAACCTCTTATTATAACCGCGCGTAATCGTCACTTTTTTATATATCCAGTGTCACCTTATTTTAACAAATCACTTTCACTCATCCAATTTATAATATAATATTTTTAACTGACAATTAAAAAGCAACATTCTCTTTCATAATTAGGTGGAACACACAATGGTCGAACTAAGTACCTTAGACTGGGCAGTGCTGGCAGGATTTTTTGTCCTGTTATTAGGCGTTGTCGTCATGTCTATGCGACAAAAAGAAGAAGACACCGCTGACTACTTTTTGGCGGGTCGTAATGCAAGCTGGTTAGTAATTGGTGCCTCTATTTTCGCATCAAACATCGGCTCAGAACATTTAGTCGGATTATCTGGTTCTGGCGCTCAATCAGGTATGGCACTCGCCCATTGGGAAATGCAGTCGTGGATTATTCTATTACTCGGTTGGATTTTTGTGCCTTTCTATTGGAGTAGCAAGGTCTACACCATGCCTGAGTTTCTAGAACGTCGCTTTAATTCTAAGTCGCGAACTTTCTTATCTGTTATCTCATTAATCAGCTACGTATTAACAAAAGTCGCCGTGACCGTGTATGCCGGTGGTATCGCCTTTAAAACCATTTTAGGAATTGAGAGTATTTGGGGTATCGATTTCTTTTGGATTTCTGCCATTGGTTTAGTGGTGATCACCGGGATTTATACTGTTCTAGGGGGCATGAAAGCTATTATGTGGACCTCGGTGCTGCAAACGCCAGTGTTGATCATTGGTTCACTGGTCATTTTAGTTGTTGGTCTTGATAAAGTCGGCGGCTGGGCAGAAGTTGAACGCTTAAATGACGTTAATATGCACCTTATTCGCAGCGCATCAGACACTGAATTCCCTTGGCCTGGGATTATCTTTGGCTCGTTTATTATCGGTTTTTGGTATTGGTGTACCGATCAGTATATTGTGCAACGCGTACTCTCTGCGAAAGGGATTAAAGAAGCACGTCGCGGGACGATGTTTGCGGGTTATTTAAAACTCCTCCCTGTGTTTATTTTCTTAGTGCCGGGCATGATTGCTTACGCTCTGAATGCAAAAGGAATTATTAGTTACGAAAGCGCTGACCAAGCATTTCCTACGTTAGTCGCTGAGCTGTTACCTGCGGGTGTGAAAGGAATTGTGATTGGTGGCTTAGTCGCAGCACTGATGAGCTCGCTCGCTTCGCTATTCAATTCATCAGCCACTTTATTTACGATCGACTTTTATAAAAAGTTTAAGCCAGAATCAAGCGAAAAACACCTTCTAAAAGTAGGCAGAATGGCCACTATCGTTATCGTTGTACTCGGACTGTTGTGGATACCCGTCATGAGCTTAATTGCCGATGTACTTTATGAATATCTACAGAGTGTTCAATCATTAATTGCACCAGGCATCGCGGCTGTATTCTTACTCGGCTTATGTAGTAAGCGCATAACGCCAACAGCGGGGTTTGTTGGTCTTGTGTCTGGTTTCGTACTGGGTATGATCCGCTTAGTATTATTACCCTTTAAAGATGATTTAACGGGTTCATCGTTTGCATGGATAACGACAATGAACTGGTTGTACTACTGTATCCTGCTGTTTGTTGTGGTTGTCGTAATTATGATTGTGGTGAGTATTTTCACTAAACAAGCAGATGAAGAGCAATTAAAAGGCCTTACTTTCTCAAGCCTAGACAAAGCAACACTCAAAGAGGTCGCCGAGGGTTTAGATAAGTGGGATTACATCCATACAGCGGGCATTTTAGGCATAACTGCCTTTATATATTACCGCTTTTGGTAAACATTTCGTTCCCAAAGTTGTAGGGCGCCAATTGGCGCCCTTTTTTTAAAAATTTTTTAATCAGCTAGCTGTGGTGAAAACACAGGAAACCCATCTTTATCCCATGTAATAATGCGTGCTCGCGCATGGCGATTTGGATCCGTCAATGGCGTGCCTTTCAGCTCTTTATAATCGCGGCTATGGTAAATTAGCAAATCTGTCACGCCATCTTCCGCTTTTACAAAGCTGTTATGACCCGGACCAAAGCGACCAACTTCAGCGTGGGTAGTAAAAACAGGCTCTGGCTTTTTATGCCAACTTTTAGGGTCAAGTAAATCATCATTTACATTTGCCCATAGCAAGCCCATCGCATAACGATGATCGGTGGCACTGGCCGAGTAGGTCACAAAAATTTTATCTCCACGCGTTATTACAGCAGCCCCCTCATTCACTTTATAGCCTTGTACTTCCCACTCAAGAGTCGGCTCAGTAATCGCGATAACAGGCTCTTTAATTGACGTTGGTGAGTCCATTTCTGCTAACCACAAGGCCGAGTTGTATGTGGCAGGCTGGTTTTGCTGTGCCCAAATCATGTAGCGTTTGCCTTTATGAGTAAAACTGGTCGCATCAAGAGAGAAGCTATCTAGGTGACTCATAACCTGCCCCATTTCTTGCCAGTCGCCTTGCATAGGATCAACGTGGTCATTTTTAAGTGCATACATACGAATGCTAAAAGGCTTTTCAATGTCACCGGCCGCAAAGTAAATGTACCAACTGCCATCAATGTGGTGCAGCTCAGGCGCCCAAATGTTAACGCTCATAGGGCCTTTATCATGCTTTTGCCAAATAACTTTTGGCTCGGCTAGTTTTAAGTCATTTAAGCGACATGCTTGGCGTAGTTCAATTTCATCAAACATCGGTGAACTACCAATAAAGGTATAACATCCGGTTTTTTCATCACGCACTAACCAAGGATCGGCACGCTTAAGTACAATAGGGTTATCAATTGGCGCGACGGTCTTGCTACTATTAGCATCAGCAAAAGCTGGCACTGACGAAGCGCTTAACACGGTAAGTAACGTAAGCCGCGATAATTTTTTGAGCATAATGTGTCCTGTATTTCGCTTTTATTTTATTGTTAATATTGTATTACATATTATATAGTAGACGAATGAACAGAAAAGTTAAAACAACAAAAAGGTATTCGATCATGAGACCCGCACACCAAGTGACACGAGCAATGAAGTGGCTTTCAACTGGACTACTTATCTCAGCAGCTGCAGTGTCTGCAAAACAGGTAGAAGTACACGATCCGGTTATGGCCAAAGAAGGCGGCACGTATTATGTATTTAGTACAGGCCCTGGCATTACCTATTATGAATCAAAAGATTTAACTAACTGGAAACTCACTGGCCGCGTCTTTAAAGACGAGCCTAGCTGGGCAAAACGCGTGTCACCTAATTTCGGTGGCCATCTGTGGGCACCGGATGTGTACGAGAAAAATGGCAAGTTTTATCTGTATTACTCTGTTTCTGCATTTGGTAAAAACACCTCAGCAATTGGTGTAACGGTAAACGACACTCTTGACCCATCATCACCTGACTACAAGTGGATTGATTACGGTATTGTGGTTGAGTCAGTGCCTGAGCGTGATGATTGGAACGCTATCGACCCAGCTATCATCGAAGATGACAATGGCACACCTTGGATGAGCTTTGGTTCGTTTTGGGGTGGTTTAAAATTAGTGCAACTAGATGATGACATGGTGCGCTTAGCACAGCCTGAAAAGTGGCATCACATTGCCAGCCGTCCAAACACGGAGCATGGCCCAATTGAAGCGCCTTATATCTTTAAAAAGAATGGCTATTACTATCTGTTTGTGTCATTTGATAAATGCTGTCAAGGTATTGAAAGTACTTACAATGTTCGCGTTGGTCGCAGTAAAAACGTTGAAGGTCCTTATTTAGATCAGCAAGGTCGCTCTCTGGTTGATGGCGGTGGTAGCTTAGTGATTGAAGGTAACAAGGAGTGGGCAGCCCTTGGTCACAATGCCGCTTACACGTTTGATGGTAAAGACTACCTCGTGTTGCACGCCTATGAAACAGCCGATAACGGCGTACAAAAGCTACGAATTTTACCGATGAGCTGGAAAAACGATTGGCCGATTGTAAACCCAGCCGACCTAAACAAGCTTAAAACCACGCTTATAAAGTAATTATTCAAACACAAAAAACCTGCAATTTTGCAGGTTTTTTATTTACTCAAGTGATCTATTTTGAGATTTTAAGTTGGTATTATTAATTAAAATCAAGCAGGGTGATATCAACTCGCATCGGGCTTTGGCAATCCTGTTCATGCTTTGTAGCAATAAATGTACTGTACACATCTCGCGCAAGATGAGGGGGTATTAATACTTCAAAACGACTGCCTTTACTCATCAGTTGCAATGCTTCTTGCAAGCCCACAATCGCCTCGGCAATTTCATACTCAACAGGTACACCCTCTGCACGGGTGTCAAATAACACCCGACCGTTATTAAGTACTACACGTTGATGCACAGTGACTGTTGCATCCCAGTGGGGCTTATCACCTGCTCCCTGCTCAATAACACGATAACCAAGGCCCGTAGGAGTTTGGTAAACGCTTTGCTGCTCTTTTAAGCATGACGAAAATACCGGCTTCACCGCTTTATCAAACACATTATTGCTTAACATAGCCCACTCTTTATTGCTCGTTGATCAATCGAATGCCATAGATACCACCCGCAACAGAATCTGGGTTGGCTGTGAAACGCAAGGTCAGCATTTCTGACTGCTTCATCGCCTCTGTTAATGGGTAATCAATGGTGTAAAACTCATCGCTTGGGTTGCCAACAGGCAAACTTACCGCGGCCAGTTTCTCCCTATTAAGGGTGATTGAGAAATGACGATTCACATCACCGATAAAATAACGAATACGTACTGCTGCAGCGTTTTTATTGGGGTTACGAAGCTGATATTCAAACCAACCTGTTGCATCGCGCCAATGGTGGCCATTATTGACACCTGCACGGGTTCCTTCACCTTTAAAGCTATGCTCTACTTCTGGTTGCTGTTCACCCGGCGTAATGTGATCAACGGTTAATAATCGAAGCTGCTCTTTTGCTTGCTCAGCCGCTTTGGCGTCAGCTACAAATTGTGTGAATTCAGCTTTGCTTTGCTGTGGCCAATACACTTGATAGCGGCTGTCGTGTAAGCGGAAAAATGGGATAAGTTCCGTGCGTTCAGTCTGTCCAATGCCTTGCTTTGCAATCGCTACATTTTTGTCTGCGATGAATGCCAACGCTTGGCCCGGTTTACGAGTTAAATCAGCAACAAATTGCGCAGGTTCACTGAGCATAATGGGTAATGCTTCTGGTGGGCACGTCGGTCCAGCAGCGATGTGACCCATACGGCTGTTATCAGCAACAAAGCTTAACTGCTCATTCGCAAAAGCCTGTACTTTGGTGGCCATAACCACGGGGCCATACATGACAGAATAATAATCTTGGCCATCCGGTAACTGCTCGGTATAAAGCTTAGGCGCTAATTCAAAGGCAAGCTTATCGCCACTTTGCCATGCATGGCTGATACTGTAGTAACCGTCTTTTTCGCTCGCGGTCACGGCTTTTCCATTTAACGTAAAGCGCAGTTCACCTTGTTGCCAAGACGGTTTACGAATATGAATGACAGACTCTGAGCTTTGTCCCTCAGACAACCGGTTCACCGTGAGTGAAACCTTGGTATCATCAGGGAATTGGCTGTCTTGGGTGATCTGTAAGCCTTGCTGTTGCCAATTTAACGTACTGGGAATAAATAAATTCACCCATAGCTCTTTACCCGTATTGCTATAAATTAACTCACCATACTTGCTGTGATTCTCAATACCCGAGCCCACACAACACCACATAGAGTCTTGCACTGACGAGTACATACGGTAATGTCCTGGTCGCATTGAGGTAAAGTAAACAAGGCCACCATGTTCTGGGTGCTGTGACGATAAAATATGGTTATATGTGGCGCGCTCATAATAGTCTAAATAACGCGTATCAGCGGTTTTCAAAAACAGTAACTTGCTGAGTTTCATCATATTGTAGGTATTGCAGGTTTCTGGGCCTTCAACATCTTCAACCATTGGCGTAAAGTCACTTTTATCATGAAAATGTTCACGTACTGAATTACCACCAATGGACACCGAGCGCTCTTGGCTCACTGTTTTCCAGAAAAAGTCAGCGCCTTGCTGCCATGCTTTATCATCGCTGGCATTCGCCACTTTCAACATACCAATAATTTTGGGAATTTGCGTATTGGCATGCAGGCCTGTTAACTTATCTTCTGTGTGTAATAGTGGTTCAATAATGATGTTATGAGAGAACTGGCGCGCTAGTTTTAAGTAACGCTCATCGTCACTAATAACATACATATCCGCAAACACATCATTTAAGCCACCATGCTCTGAGTACAGCATCTGCTGAACTTGTTCATCAGTTAGCTTCGCTGTGGTTGCTAAGAACCATTCGCCTAGCTTAAATAACATGTGCTTTGCTTGGCTACTTCCTGCAACTTCGTAGGCATCACGAAGGCCATGGAAGATTTTATCTATATTGTAAAGTGGTACCCAACGGTCGTTTAAACTGAATAAATCAGCCTTAATTTCACCGTTTTCAATCTGCTGCCACATTTCATCGCCATTAGGAATACCGCCTAAGTAACCACCTGTGGCTTGTTGAGCACGATTAAGCTCGCTTAGCATGTAATCTAAACGCTGCTTTAATTCTTCATCCCCTGTTGCTGCCCAAGCAAGGCTCAATGCTGATAAATAATGACCCCCAATATGACCATCAAGACCGGTATTTTCCCAGTTACCATAGTTGGGCGCTTTTGGTGTCAGGCCCGCCTCACGCAGGTAAGGAGCAAGCAGCTGATCAGGATGAAGTGCTAATAAATAACGCACATTAGTTTGCTGCGCATGTAAAAACGGGCTGGCGCTTAAGCTTACTTGGTTTAGCGCAAATAAATGTTGTTCGCTGGCATGTTCAGCATGCGCAACAGAGGCGGCTTGTTTGCTGTCAATTGGCAACTCACTGCATGCAGTCACCGTTAATATTGCAGCACACAGACTTGCTAAATAACTCACTTTGAATGTGTTCATGCTTGTTGTCTCCCAGCGAACTGTTATTTTAAAGAGCAAAGCGCACACTGTGTTAGCATGCGCGTTTTAAGAGAAGGTTACTTTGGTAGGCGTTTTTGAATGACCATGTCCGTATAGTATTGATCGGTAATCTTGTATTTTTTAAGAATAAGACCAAGTAACGCGTGGAATACACCTGGGATAATAGTAAGCATGAGTGCTAAGCCCATTAAGGTAAACTCCGTTTGCTCAACGTTGGGTTTGTACTCGAAAAATGCCAGTAATAATCCCCCTGCTAAACCAGCTAAACCACCTCCAGCTTTTTGGCAGAATGAAATACCACCAAATGATAAGCCCGATGCGCGCACACCGTCTTTAATTTCACCGTAATCCACAGCTTCTGCAATCGCAGACCAGAACACAGGCGCATGTAAATCAACCACAAATGACAAGATGATATAAAGCACGAATGCCATCATTACATCACCCGGTTGGACCACAAAATACATAAGCAATGAAATAAATAACACCGCAATTTGTGATTGACGGAACAGTTTCATTTTACAGTAACGCTGCGTGATCCACGTACTTGCCACCATCGATACGATTGACGCCGCAATACCCGCACTGGTGAATGCCCCTGCTAAATCGGGCACCCCTAAATAATAGGTTGCATAGTACATTGCCACACTACCGCGAATTGCATACCCTAAGGTACCAAGTACACACGCTGCACACAGTAACAACCACTGGTCGTTTTTAAGCAGCACTTTTAATTGTGTAAGCACACTCTCTGTTTGTGGCTCGTGAGTAATACGTTCGCGTGTAGTAAAAAAACAAAATAAGAACAGTGCCACGGCACACGCAGAGACCAGTGCCATTGCGAGTTTATAACCGTACGACAAGCTGCCATTTCCCCAGTAAGACGCAAGTAGCGGTACTGAGAATACAATCACTACATTGGCAATTTTTGCGAAAAACATACGGTAACCATTAGCAGATAAACGCTCTTTAGGATCCGCAGTGAGTACACCAATATAAGAGATATAAGGGATTGCTACACCGGTAAACATCAACGTAGCAAACAGGTAAGTTGCATAGGCCCACGCCAGCTTCATGTTGTAATCAAGATCTGGCGTAGTAAATAGTAATATAACCGACAAACCATACGGTACAGACAAGAATAAGAACCAGTGGCGGAACTGACCCCAGCGGGTTTTCACTTTATCGGTGATGACCCCCATTAATGGATCGGTAAAGGCATCAACAAAACGCGCCACTAAAAACAACACACCCATATCAACCGGATCCAGTCCGTAGATATCGGTGTAGAAAAAAGACATAAAATAAAATAACGCTGCAACCATGACATTCACTGCCATGTCGCCGGCACCAAAGCCAACTTTTTCTACAACGGATAACTTTTGAGATTCCATACCACACCCTAATTGGAAAATATTAAGCCAATACTCAATATTTTAAGCAATGAACACCTTTCAATACTGTGTATCAACTATGTGATACTACACAGCTTGGCCACTGCATTCGTTATTTTTGTAAATTTAATGCTAACCCGAATGATAGTATTATCATACTAATTAAATCGCAACTCTTTTCGTTTAATAACAAACACGCCCACTTTCTAGCAAATCTGAAAAATAAAAAACCCCAGCAAAGCCGGGGTTTTTGGGTCTATTCAAGAATTTTAGAAAGAATAACGGATACCTAGTGCAAAGGTACGGCTAAATAATGCGCTATTTGAGTTATGAGTTGTTGGGTACTCATAATAAGATTGCGCTATTTCTTCTGTTAAATTAGTACCATCAAACGTGACCATGAAGTCTTCGTTGATATCGTAACTTAACTGAAAGTCTAAGCTTTGCTCTGGACGACGATAAACACCTAGCGGATTCGCAAATTGAGCGGCCTCGTAGTTATTTAAGAAATCATCACGCCACACATAAGCTAAGCGCATATCAAAATCGTCACGCTCATAAATAAGCACGGTTGAATATGATGATTTTGAAACCCCAAACATGTCTCGCGTATCATACCCAGAAAGCTGACCATCTGCGTACACAGGAAGCTCTTGCTCTGAATCAAGGAACGTTGCACTTGCCTGAAGACCCGCACCTGTTAACCAATCCGGTAAATTGTCAGGGAAATAAACTAAACCTAACTCAACACCATCTAATGTACCATTTGATGAGTTATCCGGTTGATTTAGAATGTACGGATAAGGCGCTTCATCATCAGGTCCTTGATATTGAACGATACGGTTCGAGCCATACACAAACCCCTCTATTTCACGTTTAAATAGCGTGCCATAAAGAGAACTATCATCCGCAAAATACCACTCTAATGTTAAATCGTAGTTTTTAGATTCAACAGGCTTTAAGTTTGGGTTACCGCCACTTGCTGTACCATAGCCAATATTCGTCACATCTTCAGTGTAGTATATGAAAGAATTTAATTGAGAAAAATCAGGTCGACGAATCGTTTCTGTATAAGCGGCTCTCGCGATTACATCCTCAGTTAAATGATAGCGCACTACAATGCTTGGCAATAAAGCCGAAGAACTATTTTCTGCAGAGCTAACAGCTGTTGGGTTTTGGTCTATATCAAAAAAGGTCATCTCCGCTTTTGCGTTTTCGTATCGTAAACCTAGCTGACCATCGAACTCACGACCAAATAAAGTTGTTGAAAAATCACCTTGAATATAAGCAGCATAAGATTTTTCATCAATATCAAAGGTCTTTTCCAACATCACATCATCTGCACCGATGTTATAAAGATCACGGAATGACTGACGGTTGTTGTATATGTAATGCCCATTTGGCACGACCCAACTTGATGGCCAATTCGCATTACCATCAAAAAAGCCTTCATTAATTGATGCAAGGCCTTCATCTAATGAACCTAAAGGTTGCCCTAAAATCCCGCCGTCAGCCTCACGACTTGAGTCACTCGCTCCACGGCTATCGTAGCGCACACCAAACGAAACAGTATCAAAACCAAAGCTATCAACAAATAAGTCACCATCTAATGTGAATGTTAGTGCATCACCTTTAGATGAGCCCCCATTGTCGTATAGTTGGGCAACATTCCACTGAGATGTATCAGCTAAATCAGCTTCATTCACTGCAGTGTCGGGGTTGTCAGCATAAACCAAAGAAGGAATTCCGTCTTTGTCATTAAAATCTACATTTAAGCCATACGCAACGCGCTCACTTCGCATAGCAAGAAAGTCAGTCTCATATTGGCTGTCTTGATAGTAGATTTCTGAAGCAAGATTAAAAGTATCGGTGATTGTCCACTCACCGCCTAAAGCAAATACATAACTATCTGTCTTGCTAACCGTTAAATCACCACTATTAAATCCATAAGGTGCATCAACATAACGCTCTTTTATAATATTGGTGCCATCAAAGGTAACTGGCGGATTTTGTGTGTCAACATTGCCCCACCAATCTACAAACGTGAAGCTTAAAGCGTTAAATGATTCATTACGAAAGCCATTATAAAACGCTTCAAAGGTATATTGTGAATCATCATTTGGTCGCCATTGAAAAGCAACATTTGCAGCTGGGCGCTCTCGCTTACCCGTGAAATCACTCGCAAACACCGCATCACGAGATAAGTAATATTCTGTAGGAACACCATTGATATTTAAAGTAGAGCCAGCTTGAAATGGTAAGCCTTTTTCTAAGCCAGGCTGCCATATAAGTTCTTCACTGGCACGGCCATCCGTTGTTTGAATTCGTTCTAGCGGGCCAAAACCAGCTGCAGGATTCAGTGTCATAAATGGCACCATCGCACCCGCTGCAATGTTTTGGTCACGGTAACTGGTTTCACCATATGAAACGTTTACAAGCGCACCAAATTCACCAATCCCAGATTCCCAGCGATTACTTGCCAACAACGATACATTTGGATCAAGCTCTTCAGCTTGCTCTTGATAAATACCACGTGCAGAAACAACCACTTTCGAACCATCGAAGTTAAATGGACGCTGTGTTTTAATGTCGATTTGACCAGCGATACCACTCCCTACCTGTGATGCTGAACGCGTTTTATAAACATCGACACTTTCTAATAACGCAGCAGGAATATCAGCTAACGCCACATTCCTACCTGCCGCTGTAAAAATTTGACGACCATTCACCGTTGTAGTCACATCCGTTAGACCACGAATAGATACGGTATTAACCTCACCGGCTCCCCGGTCAGTAACTTGTACGCCAGTCACACGCTGAAGGGCTTCAACTACATTGTTATCGGGAAACTTACCAATATCTTCAGCGACAATAGCATCAACAACTTGGAATGATTGACGCTTAATGTTTAAGCCTTTATTTAAACTACCGCGGATACCTGACACCTGAATAACTTCAATTTCGTCATTCTCTTGTTTTGTATCCTGCTGTTCTGCATAAGCAAATTGACATGAAACTGCCATTAAAATCGCGCTTGCTATGTGTGTTTTTTTGAACATGTGTGCTGCTCTCCAATTTTGATTTACCCAGAAGGTGCGCCTTCTGCCTTCCCCATATTTACGATGCTTGTTGTCAGTGCATATATAGGGTTATTTTAGTTATGTTAAGTATTTGCTGTCTTTTATTAATAGTATTGTATGATTAATTAACAGTCAACTTACATTGTAAAAATAATAATCAAGAAAATAACGAAGAAACAACGGTTCACAAGAAACAAAAAACTCTTAAGTAACATAACCTTAAAGATATAAAATTCGAAAATCCCACTCTTTTGATGATTCACTCACCGAAAATAAATATTATATTAATATTAAATATCTTCCGTTATAGAAATATTTTTTGCCCTGGACAATCTTTAGCGCAATAAAAAACCCCGAGCTAAGTCGTAATGCAGATCAGTTAAGGAAAAACCAATAAAATAAAGGGTTACAGCGATGATTTATAAAAATCTTACTGAAGCCCTTTTGCTATATGGTCTTTAGCTAATTTTGTCCCCACCTGCTTTAAGCAGCTTTAACTGAATAA